>REDV01000046.1 GCA_007695365.1 Cryomorphaceae bacterium
GGCTAATAACACCTAACGTTGAAATCGGGCGCATTCACATGTACCCGATTTTTTTTGTGCATCCTGTCCGGCTTGCCCATTGAATCCATCCAATTGCCAACCCATCGTGCAAAAAAAAGCCCGGATCTCTCCGGGCTTTTGCAATGCGATAAGTCTGCTTTAATGAGCTTCTTCGCCTTCCTCAATAGGAGTGGTTTGAGGCACAAAGTCTTCCTTCTTGTCGGGGCGAGAATAGTCGTAAGGCCAGCGGTGCACAACAGGCAGTTCGCCGGGCCAGTTTCCGTGAATGTGCTTCACCGGGGTAGTCCACTCAAGCGTATTTGAACGCCATGGGTTTTGCGGAGCTACCGGGCCACGGAAAATACTGTAGAAGAAATTCAGCAAGAATATTCCCTGCGCAATAGCCCCTACAATGGCGAAAATACTGATGAGTACATTAAGGTCAACAAAAGCATCGAACATCGGGTACATGGAGTAATCGTAGTAGCGTCGAGGAGCTCCTGCCAGTCCTGTGAAGTGCATGGGGAAAAATACTCCGTATCCACACACAATGGTCAACCAGAAGTGCAGGTAACCCAGACGCATATTGAGCATCCGGCCAAACAATTTCGGGAACCAATGGTAAACCCCAGCAAACATACCCAGTACAGCCGACAGCCCCATTACGATGTGGAAGTGAGCAACCACAAAGTAGGTGTCGTGTACAACGATATCAAGGGCAGAGTCGGCAAGAATAATACCGGTGAGACCTCCTGCAACGAAAGTTGAAACCAGTCCAACGGAGAACAGCATTGCAGGTGTGTAAACGATGCTACCTTTCCAGAGGGTGGTGATGTAGTTGAACGCCTTTACCGCCGAAGGAATCGCGATAAGCAGGGTGGTAAATACAAACACCGAGCCGAGGAAGGGGCTCATTCCTGTTACGAACATGTGGTGACCCCACACGATAAATGACAGGAATCCGATGGCCAGAATGGATCCAATCATGGCGCGGTATCCAAAAATCGGTTTGCGAGAGTTGGTTGCGATGATTTCTGAGGTAATACCCAATGCCGGCAACAGGATGATATACACCTCGGGGTGCCCTAGGAACCAGAAAAGGTGCTCGTACAATACGGGGCTACCTCCTGTTTGATCGAGCGCTTCACCGCCAATATGAATATCTGACAGGTAGAAGCTGGTTCCCATTGAGCGATCCATCAACAGCAACAATGCTGCAGCGAACAACACCGGGAAAGAAAGTACCCCGAGGATAGCTGTTACGAAGATGGCCCAGATGGTCAGCGGAAGCCGCGTCATCTTCATGCCTTTGGTACGGAGGTTCAAGATGGTTACAATGTAGTTCAAACCTCCCAGCAACGACGATGCAATGAACAGCGTCATACTTACCAGCCAAAGGGTCATTCCCATCCCCGAGCCGGGCATGGCCTGCGGCAGTGCACTCAAAGGAGGATAAACTGTCCATCCTCCACTCGCGGCGCCACCCTCTACAAAGAGAGAAGCTACCATGATTACGCTCGACAGGAAGAAGAACCAGTATGACAACATGTTGAGCATACCGGATGCCATATCACGCGCACCGATCTGCAAGGGAATAAGCAGGTTGGCGAACGTACCACTCAAACCTCCCGTAAGGAGGAAGAATACCATGATGGTACCGTGAATGGTTACAAGTGCCAGGTAGGCATTTTCGTTCATGACACCACCCGGAGCCCATTTGTCGCCCAAAAATGTGTTCAAAATGGCAAAGCTCTCTCCCTGCCATCCAAGCTGGAGCCGGAAGAAAACAGACAGCATCATTCCGATGACCGCCATAAAGATGGCAGTGATAAGGAACTGCTTCCCTATCATCTTGTGATCCTGGCTAAAGATGTACTTGCTTACGAACGACTCTTCGTGATGATGGTGTTCGTGGTGTCCTTCTGCATGTGCGTGCGCTACTGCTGCCATGTTACTTAATTTTCTGTTAACGTAATGTTCTCAATGGTCTCGTCCTCTTCATCTTTCCCTTGGTAGAATGGTCTCTGCTCGGAGAGCCACTGCTCAAAGGCTGCTTCTTCCTCTACTACAATTGACATTTGCATATTGTAATGAGCGGCACCGCAAACCTTGTTGCATAATAACACATAATTGAACTCAGGGTTCTTTTGAACCAGACGCATACTGTCCGTAGTTACGGTAGGAGTGAGTTTGAAGGTGGTTGTCATTCCCGGAACAGTGTTCATTTGTGCCCTGAAATGAGGCATGTATGCACTGTGAATTACATCCTGAGACCGGAAAAGCATTTTCACCTCGCGATTCTTGGGTAGTACAAATTCGCCTCGTACGAGAATATCATCGTCCGCAAAATTGTGCAGTGTATCGAAAGGAGCTTCCATCAGTGCGAAAATGTTTGCGCGGTGTCGGTTCATGCGGTCTATACGCTCCTGAAGCTCCTTCGCACGGCTATCGGGCAGCACTTCATTTTCAATTCTCGCAGAAAGTCGGGCCGTTTCATTCTCCAATTCTTCCATCTTGCTTTTGATGGTGCGGTGCGTTACAAGTCCAAGCGGATTTGTTGCCGAAATAAGGCGATAATCAGATGCTCCCAAACGGCCGTCGGGCCCAGGGTATCGCACGGTCCAGTCGAACTGGCGCGAGTACACTTCAATCACCAATGCATCCTCAGCGGCATCGTCCGTAATGCGGTTCCAAATGGTCAATCCGTATATGATGATCACGGCCAGCACAATGGAAGGAATGATGGTCCAAACCAATTCAAGGCGGTTGTCATGCGGAAAAAACAGCGCCTTCACCCCTTTTTTGCGGTAGTATCTGGCAGCGAAGACAAACAGCACGGTTTGCACCAGGAAGAACACAAAAATGAGGATTACCCAGTTGAACATATACAGGTTGTCAATTCCAACACCGTGCTCGCTGGCCGGTAATTGAAAAAGCGCCATATCATCCTTGTACTTAAGGGTCAACCAGATGAATGATCCAAACAGGGCAACCATAAACACCAGGAAAAGCCGGGCATTGAAACGGTTGTCGGCGTCGGGTACTTCTTCCTCTTTTCGCTTTCTCAGTTCTGACGACAGCTCATATACGCGCGCAATCTGAGCGAGAGCTACGACTACCAGAAGAATGACCAGTACGGTTAAAAACTTTCCCATCGTATTGTTGCGTTACTTGATTTTCAAATTAATGCGATTCTATTATATACTGTGATGTGCTCCTTCTTCCAGGTATGGGTGATTCACTGGCACCAAAGGTGCTTTGGTTAGTGAATTCAGCACTACAAAAACAAAGGCTCCGAGGAAACCGAGGAACATTCCAACATCCATCAGTCCAAGGTGCGCACCTGCTCCCATTACACCCGGTGTAACGAGCAACCACACATCCACCCAGTGCCCGATAAAGATAACGGTTGCTACCCCAATCAGGAAGGTTGGATTGCGCTTGGCATCTCTAGACATCAAAAGAATCATGGGCACGATAAAGTTCACCACGAACATGGTAAAGAAAGGCACGCGGTAGTGCTCAATGCGCGTAATGTAGTAGGTAACCTCCTCAGGGATGTTTGAATACCAAATGAGCATGAACTGAGAGAACCAAAGGTAGCTCCAGAGGAAGCTCAATGCAAACACCCATTTTCCGAGGTCGTGAATATGGCTGCTGTTAACCTGCGGCAGATATCCCCTGGCCTTCAGGTAAAGGGTCATTACCAATCCCACAATCATGGCAGTACACCACATTCCACTGAATACGTACCAACCGTAGAGGGTGCTGAACCAGTGCGTATCAATGGACATCAGCCAGTCCCAGGCAAGGGTTGAAGAGAACACAGCAAAGAACACCAGGAACAAACCTGAACGCACGTAGTTCTTTTTGTGGATGGCAATATCAGGCTGTTTGTCTTCCAGCAGTGAACGCTTGCGAAAGGTGATGGCGAAAATCATGAACACACCGATATACACCAGTGTGCGCACCCAGAAAAAGGGAATGTTGAGATAAGCGGCCTTATTGGCAATAATGGCATCGTAATGCGGACTGCTTTCATCAAACACCTCAGGGTCCATCCAATGGAAAATGTGGTGACCGTGAAACGTACCTACCAGGTGAACCAGTAATACAACCACCAATCCAACAGGCATAAAGGTTACGATACCCTCAAAGATGCGTTTGAAAAGCACCGAGTAAGCCGATTCGGTAGCGTACTGGAGGATGTAAAAGAAGAGCGCACCGAAGGACACGAAGGTAAAGAACAGTCCGTTTACATACAGCGCTGACCAGAACCGATTATGGTGATCGGACGAGTCCATGGCGTAACCGCCGATAATGGAAATCAACCCGATTGCCATCAGGATAAATGTGAGCGATTTGGCCTTATTGGAAAAACTGAATTCCATAATGGGAGTGTTTTTACTTGGTTTTCGAATTACTCGGTTTCTTCGTTTTCTGTGTCATCAGCGGGTGCATCTTCACCCACAGATTTTCCTTGAAGCTTCTGCACGTAGGCTGTAAGTTTCCAACGGTCTTCCTTGCTGATTTGCGACGCATGCTGCCCCATTACACCTTTACCGTAGGTAATAGAGTGAAAAATCTGTCCTTCCGGAAGCTCTTTGAGCGAACCATCGTAAGCCCCAGGGGCAGGGTGGTTTCCTTTTACGATCACAGCTCCGTCACCTTTTCCTTTCTTGCCGTGGCAGTGCTGACAAAATTTGTCGTACACCACTTTACCTCTTTCGATGGCAGCCTCGTCAATGTTCAACGGATTTTTGAGTGTGGCGGCCATTTCATAGCCGTCCTGTGTGTTGGGAATGTGATATGGCATGCGAAGATGCACCTTGTTGGGGTCAAAGCTGAAAGGTATGGTTCCCTCTACCGGTTTGCGTGCCGAAGGAGTATTTCGTTGTACAACTGCCAGAGAATCGCCAAAGTGGAAAGGATCCATTCCGAAATCCACGTAAGCCTCAATGGCCGGCGAGCGATACATATCGGGCATGTATTCGTATCCGGCGCTGTTGGGGTCTTTCTGGCAGCCGGTAACCACCACGAGGGTGAGCACTACAGCAGCAAGGGTACCTATCGTATATTGTCGTTTCTTCATGGAAGTGTGCTTAGCTTTCAATTTCACGTTCGCTTATTTCAATGATTCCGCTTTCTTTCAGAATGTCTTTCAACTCATCACCTGAATGCCCGTGGTTATCGGCGGTGTGAACCTCCATCACAAACTTATCGTCGGTGGTGCGAGGGTCGGGGTTGGAAGCAGGCATTCCGGGTAAGGTGCCGTTTCGCAACAGGTAAGTAATTGCCATTCCGTGCGCGGCACAGAGTACGGTAAACTCAAACGTTACCGGAATAAAGGCCGGGAGATTTTCAATCAGACTGAAGCTGGGCTTACCACCGATGTTCATCGGCCAGTCATGAATCATAAAGTACCACATACCCAAAAGGGCAAGGCTCAAACCGGTTAGCCCAAACATAAATGACACGATGGCCATACGGGTACGCTTCACCCCAATAATCGGGTCAATACCGTGAATGGGAAAAGGTGAGTACACTGTTTTGACCTTGATGCCCAGATCACGCAGCTTTTTGGCCGCCTCCATGAGCGTGTGGTCATCATCGTACATTGCGTGCAAAATCTTGTTTGCCATTGCTCTTATCGATTAGTGTGCAGAATCATTGTTTTTGTAACTCTCTCCTGAGATCTTCAGAATGGACTTCAACTCGTTCAAGGCCAAAACAGGGAAGAATCGCGCAAAGAGCAGGAACAGGGTAAAGAAGATACCGATGGTACCAATAAAAATCCCGATATCAACCCAGGTCGGGTAGAACATGGTCCAGCTTGAAGGAACATAATCGCGGTGGAGCGAGGTAACGATAATTACGAATCGCTCAAACCACATCCCGATGTTCACCACAATACTCAGAATAAAAGTAAAGGTGAGGTTGGTACGGATTTTTTTGATCCAGAAAAGCTGGGGAGAAATTACGTTGCAGGTCATCATGCTCCAGTAAGCCCATGCGTATGGTCCGGAGAAACGGTTGATAAAGGCGTACGATTCATACTCTACGCCGGAGTACCACGACACGAACAGCTCCGTGAGGTAAGCTACCCCCACGATAGAACCCGTTACGATGATGATGATGTTCATGTACTCCACGTGCTTGATGGTAACGTAGTTCTCAAGGTTCATGGCTTTGCGCATAACGAGCAGCAGGGTCAATACCATCGCAAAACCCGAGAACACCGCTCCCGCAACAAAGTACGGTGGGAAAATAGTGGTGTGCCATCCGGGAATCACCGAGGTAGCAAAGTCCATTGATACGATAGAGTGTACCGAAAACACCAAAGGAGTAGCAAGTCCGGCAAGCACCAGTGACACCTCTTCAAAGCGGGTCCAGTGTTTTGCTTTACCTGACCAGCCGAAACTCAAAATGCCGTACACTTTCTTTGGCAGCGGCTTCACCATACGGTCGCGGATCGTGGCAAAATCGGGAATCAAACCGATGTACCAGAACACAAGCGATACACTGAAGTAGGTTGAAATCGCAAATACGTCCCAGAGAAGTGGTGAGTTGAAGTTCACCCAAAGAGAACCGAAGGTGTTGGGCAGCGGAAGCACCCAGTACGCAACCCAGATACGCCCCATGTGAATACCGGGGAAAAGGGCCGCCATCATTACCGCAAAGATGGTCATCGCCTCTGCCGAGCGGTTAATGGCCATACGCCAACGTTGACGGAAAAGGAGAAGAACCGCAGAAATCAAGGTTCCTGCGTGACCAATACCAACCCACCATACGAAGTTGGTAATGTCCCAGGCCCATCCTACAGTTTTGTTCAATCCCCAGGTTCCGATTCCGGTAGCAATCAGGTAAGTGATGCAACCCAGTCCCCAGATACTGATTAAGCCGGCAATGCTCATGAGCACATACCACATTTTTGGGGCCTTGTTCTCAATCGGTCCAACCACATCCACGGTAATGTCGTGGTAGGTTTTGTGACCCAAAATTAACGGTTGCCGAATCGCTGCTTCTTTATGCATGGTAGGCTATGGTTTAGGCTTCTGTTGATTCTTGTTCATTACGTACTTTCACCATGTAGGCGATGTTGGGGCGTACCCCGATTTCCTCAAGGGCGTAGTATCCCCGGATGCTTTCGTGGTTCTTTCGCACTTTCGACTTCTTATCGTTTACATCACCGAAAGTAATGGCATGGGTGGGGCAGGCTTCTGCACAGGCAGTCTGGATGGCACCATCTTGAACAGGGTTCCCGGCTTTTTTGGCTTCCAGTTTTCCTGCCTGAATGCGCTGCACACACATGCTGCATTTCTCCATTACCCCACGGGCACGCACTGTTACGTCGGGGTTCAGAACCATACGTGCAGTTGAGTCTTGCGCGGGGTTCACTTCACGGAATTTCTTATATCCCATGTAGTTAAACCAGTTAAAACGACGCACTTTGTAAGGGCAGTTGTTTGCGCAGTACCGCGTACCAATGCAACGGTTGTAGGCCATTTGGTTCAGACCTTCATTGCTATGGGTGGTTGCTGCAACCGGACAAACCGTTTCACACGGAGCGTGGTTGCAGTGCTGGCACATCATGGGCATGTGAACCACCTTGGGATTCTCTGCAGGAATCTCCATTTTGCGGTAGGTGTCAATCGTGCCCAACCCTTCTTCATCGCCGCGCTCGTGATTCATGTCTGAACTGAAGTAGCGGTCAATTCTCAACCAGTGCATATCGCGGGCGCGACGGATTTCATCTTTGCCCACTACAGGTACGTTGTTCTCAGAGTGGCACGAAACCACACATGCTCCACAACCGATACATGCATTGAGGTCAATCGACATTCCCCAGCGGTGACCTACATTTTCAACGGGGTGGTCATTCCATAGGTCAATGTGCTTTACATGCACTTTGTGGTCGTGGTGATCGTGGTCGTGGTCATGGCCATCTCCGTGATCGTGGTCGTGCTCATAGGCGTCGTGAGGAGCACCGTGAAACACAAGCTTGGTTTCAGGGTTGAACTTCTCGCGGTCGCCGGTATTGAATGTATTCAAATCCGTTTCGCGAAGCACCGCATGGCGATCCATAATGGTGTGGTGCGTTTGCGTGGCTGCTATCGGGTAGGTTCCGTCGGTACCGGAAATAGATACGCTGTAGTTGCAGCAAATCACATTACCGCCCGAGCGGGTCATCATAGGGTATGCATTCACCCCGATGGGCTTTGGATTTCCGTTCTCGTCTTCTATGTAACCACCGTATGTGCCTGTTTGGAAGGCAGCTTTACCGATGTTTTCTCCGTTGGCTCCGCGACCGTACCCCAGGGCAACACCGAGGGTTCCGGGCTTTTGGCCGGGCACAGGCACTACGGGTAGTTTCATTTCCTTGCCATTCACGTTGAGTGTTACAACAGTGGCAGGACTTTGCTCACCGAGGTACTCGTTGTATCCGTTGGAGCGCACATCTGCAGGCGCCATGGTTACATAGTTGTCCCATGTGATTTTGGTGATGGGGTCGGGAAGCTCCTGCAACCAGGGATTATTGGCATGACTACCATTACCGATACCGGCTTTGGTGTAAAGCACCAATTCGTATTCTCCGCCCGCCTTGATAGCGTTGATGGCAGCAGCAGCCCCTGAAAGATCACCGCCAAATTCGTTCAACTCCATTTCATGACCGGCCAGCTTCATTCCGCCGTCGTGCACTGCGCGGTACCAGCGGTCGTTAAAGCTCCCAGCTCCGGCGGGTGCAGGGATGTTGTTCTCCCATACGTTCTGAATAAACGCATGGTAATCTGAGTCCTGTCCACCCCATGCCAGAAGCGATGCTCCCAGTTGACGCGTGTTGTACAGCTTACCGATGGTGGGCTGTGCCAGCGCAAGATAGTTGCTCTTAATCATATAGTCATTCCACGACTCCAGATAGTGGTGCGACGGACAATGGTAATTGCACAAACTTGCTGTTTCATCGTTGTATTGCGACACCGCAACGCGTATCTCAACCTTTTCCAATGCAGCTTTGAATTCATCTGCGTTGGGAAGTGAGTATGCGGGATTGGTATCTGCAATGATCACTACGCCAACCTTGCCGGCGTTCATTTCCTGAATCAGGCCCTGAATCTCGCTGTCTTTGCCATTCTTCAGGTTGAGTTTGCTCTTGGTGCGGATGGTGCTTCCGAAGTTACCCAACATGAAGTTGATGTTGTTTACGAGCACCTGAATTCCTTTGTTGTTTGAGCCGGCAATCATGAGCGACTGGCCTTTATCCGCCCACAGTTTCTCTGCAGCGGTTGCGCACATGGCATCTACCTCGGAGGTAGAAACAGATACGGTTGAGGCACCGGCTTTTTTCGCAATGTAGTTGTGGATGCTGGCTACCACCAATCCTTCCTGAGAGGGCTTAATGGGTTTGCGCACATCTGCATTGGTACCGGTGAGGCTCAGCAGTGATTCGAACTGGAAGTGATTCGACATCCATCCGTTTTCCGGACGGCGATTGCGGGCGTATTGGCCCACGTATTCGTTGGAGAGAAGCCATTCGCCGAGGAAATCAGCGGCCACGCTTACAATGGTTTTGGCTTTACCAAAGTCGTAATCGGGCAGGAAGGCTTTCCCGAAGCTCTCTTCATTGGCCTCGAGAATTCCTGAAGCGGAAACGGCATCGTATTGAACATGTCTGAATTGCTCCTCAGACCCGCCTGCTCCGGTCACCGCATCACCAAGAGCGGAGATGGCAGCGAGCAAGGACGGGCTGTTCACAGAAGAACTCAGTACGCGCACTGACTTGCCAGAACCGCTAGCCTTTTGAATGGCAGCCTTGATGTCTCCATCTACCGTTTCCCATGCAGAACTGCTTCCGTTCTTCATGGGTTCCTGCAAGCGCGCCGAATCGTAAAGCGAGAGAACCGAAGCATTGATACGGGCATTGGTTCGTCCGCCGGCCACACCGTATTGCTTGTTGCCGATAATATGTATCGGACGACCTTCACGGGTTTTCACCAATACGCTGGCAAAGTCATGTCCGTCAAAATAACTCGATGCGTAGTAATTGGCAATACCCGGGGTGATTTCTTCCGGCTTCACCACGTACGGTATAGACTTTACGACGGGTGATTCGCAGGCCGCGAGCGTTGCGGCACCCAAACCAAAACCGAGGAATTTCAGAAAGTCGCGGCGACCGGTGGTCACACTGTCAAGTCGCTTGTCGCTGAGAAAGTCTTCAACCGGAAGCTCATGAGGAAATTCCTTGTCGCGCGATTGCACGAACTCGGGCGTCTCATTGAGTTCTTCCAGACCGGTCCAATATTTCTTCGTTGTATCTCCCATGGGATTAAACTTCGGTGTTAGTGGATTAATAGTGACATTTTGCACATTCCCATCCGCCCATTTCCGCTACGGAAACTGAGCCGTCTTCAAGGTATTTTTTCAGCATTTCGCGACCGCGCTCGTCTTCTACGAAGCGTCGGTGCATTTCTGCGTAATACTCTGAGCTGTTGAGGTCAATTGCTGAGTTGTTGTGGCAGTCGATACACCATCCCATGGTGAGGGGGGCAAACTGCTTTCCAACGGTGTACTCTTCGTCAACCGGGCCGTGGCAGGTCTGGCATTCCAAACCGGCTACACTTACGTGCTGGGCGTGGCTGAAGAAGGCGTGATCGGGCAGGTTATGCACCTTTACCCAAGCGATGGGGTGCTCCTCGCCGGTGTACATGCGCTCATCCTTGTCCCAACCTACTGCGTGGTAAATTTTTGCAATCTCGCGGGTACCTTCCTCGCTTCTGCCTTCATCAATGGCCACGTGGCAGTTCATACAAACGTTTGCCGAAGGAATTCCTGCGTGCTTGCTATCGGCCGCAGAGCTGTGACAATACTGGCAGTCGATTTCGAGTTCACCGGCGTGCAGGGTGTGGTTAAAGGCGATGGGCTGCTCGGGCTCGTACCCTTCAAACACACCTACCGCCATCAGTCGGTCCCATACATCTACGGCTCCCATCACGATGAAGAAAATGACAATCAGTGAAGTCACCACTTTGTTCTTCCACATCCAGGCACGAAGTTCTGACATATAGGAAACAGACTCTTCTTCTTCTTTGCCGTCACGTTCTTTTACCGCGCCTGAAAGGGCCCTGCGCACACTGCTCAATGAGAGAATAATGATGAGCAACAACAAACCAATCAGCGCGAGGAAGAACACCGGAATACCATCATCTGCAGCCGCGCGATCATCGCCAACTGCACCCGGGGCATCTGCTACCTTAGGAGCAGGCGGAGGCGTTGCATCGATATAATCGAGTACGGCGGTAATCTCTTCGGTGGTGAGAGGCTGCGCAGTCATCAAACCGGCACGTGGCTCCCATTTGGCCAAAAGTTCATTTACATAGGGATCATTCTTCTCCTTTACGGCAGCGGGGTTTACAATCCACTGATAAAGAAGTTCCTCACGACCCTCCCAGCGCTCCCGCGTACCGGCAAGGGCAGGCCCTGTCATGTCTTTGTGAACCTGGTGACAGGAAGCACAATAGCCTCTGAAGATCTTTTCACCGTCGGGCTGGGCGGAGAGTGAACCCGTTAACATCACACTGAAAAAGAGGATGAAAACGGTGGGGATGTAGGGAAGAACGCGGCTTGGATGGTGCATCATTTAACCTGAAATTTCGTTAAAACACGGTCAAAAAATTTTGTGCGCAAATTTAGAAGATTCAAACTTTACCCGTCGGTATTTGGAGCGAAAACGGAACGCTCGAGGTTAATTTAAAATGATTCTAAATAAGGGCTGTGGTTGTACCAAAACCGTGTGTTTACAAGGGTTTTAAACTTCCTTATAACAATTAAAAGTGGAACGATGTTTGCCGACCCGACCTTTGAGCATCGTACTTTTGCATCCAATGAGAACAATAGCAGGCATCCTTTTTATGGCATTTTTCGCCCCGCTGCTGCAGGCCCAAACCGACAGTCTGGCGAGTGATACCGTATTATCCTCGCAAAGCATTCCCGGCGAAGTGCGTGTTCACGGCGGCGAGCGACTTCTGGCATTGCTCGATACGCTCACAGAGCTATCCTATCCTTTGGAAGGGTTCAGGATTCAGCTGGCTTTCGGTAAAAAGGATGAAGTAAATGAACTTCGAACAGAATTCCTGAAGGCCTATCCCGCTTTGGGTGCTTACATCAGTTGGTTGCAACCCAACTTCCGGTTGAGAATTGGTGATTTCAGAACCCGGCTGCAGGCCGAGCGCTTTAAGCAGGAGATTCAGGAAACCTACCCGGGCTGCTACATCGTGCGCGACATTATTGAGTTCAGCACAGATGAAAATGACCTCGACTAAGGATTCTGATTAGCGCTGGTCAACACAATCATGTGGCGAGATCTCCGGGTTCACCATCAAAACACTGAGCACTGATAAGAATGCCAGGCGGCGGGTCGGGCGGGGAATTGCGCCGGCACGGATTAACTACTAGCATGGACCATTGAGGCTTCAGCCCGGGAATAACGCAGAGATTGGCCTTTCAAAAAAGACGTTGGTTATGAGTCGAGGGTTTGTTTCACCTCCACTTCCTCGAACGACTCAATCATGTCTCCCACTTTGATATCGTTGAAGCGATCAATGTTCAAGCCGCATTCGTAGCCTTTAGCCACTTCTTTCACATCGTCTTTAAAGCGTTTGAGCGAGCCCAGTTCGCCGGTGTATATCACTACACCATCGCGAATGACACGCGCCTTTCGATTGCGCAGAATTTTACCTTCAATCACAAAGCACCCGGCCACCGTACCTACTTTGGAGATGCGGAATGTTTCGCGCACTTCGGCAGTTCCGAGAACCTGCTCTTCGATTTTGGCTGAAAGCAGACCTTCCATGGCTTCCTTCACCTCTTCAATGGCAGCATAGATTACTGAGTACAGCTTGATCTGGATTTCTTCGCGCTCAGCGAGTTTACGCGCACTTGCCGACGGGCGCACCTGGAAACCAATGATGATAGCATCTGAGGCAGAGGCCAGCAACACATCGCTTTCAGTAATCTGACCTACACCTTTGTGGATAATATTCACCTGAACTTTCTCGGTAGAGAGCTTTTGCAGCGAGTCTGAAAGTGCCTCGATGGAGCCGTCCACGTCTCCTTTTACAATTAGGTTGAGCTCTTTGAAATCTCCAAGTGCAATTCGGCGACCAATCTCATCGAGGGTGACGTGCTTCTGGGTACGCACACCTTGCTCGCGCTGCAACTGCAAACGGCGGGCAGCAATCTGGCGCGCCTCTTTTTCGTCTTCCATACCGTGGAAGCGGTCGCCGGCGTTGGGCGCTCCACTAAAACCGAGCATGGTAACAGGGGTTGACGGACCGGCCTCTTTAATGGCAGAACCGCGTTCGTTGTACATGGCTTTTACACGGCCGCTGTAGCAGCCTGCAAGCACCACGTCACCAACGCGCAAGGTTCCTTTCTCCACCAACAGGGTACACACATATCCGCGACCTTTGTCGAGTGTAGATTCGATGATCGTACCCACCGCTCGCCGGTTGGGGTTGGCTTTAAGCTCCAGAATTTCTGCTTCGAGCAGCACTTTTTCGAGGAGTTCGTCAATATTGGTTCCTTGCTTGGCAGAGATTTCCTGGGCCTGGTACTTTCCACCCCAATCCTCCACGAGGATGTTCATGGCAGAAAGTTGCTCGCGGATTTTATCGGCGTTGGCGTTGGGTTTGTCAATTTTGTTGATGGCAAAAACCATGGGAATGCCCGCCGCCTGAGCGTGGTTGATGGCTTCCTTGGTTTGGGGCATCACGCTGTCGTCGGCAGCGATTACAATGATGGCAAGGTCGGTTACCTGAGCTCCACGCGCACGCATGGCGGTAAAGGCTTCGTGACCCGGTGTATCGAGGAAGGTAATGGTTCTGCCGTCATCCAGTTTAACGCTATAGGCTCCGATGTGCTGGGTAATTCCTCCCGCCTCACCGGCTATTACATTGGCCTTGCGCAAGTAGTCAAGGAGTGATGTTTTTCCGTGATCCACGTGACCCATTACGGTAACGATGGGGGCGCGAGGCGTGAGATCGGCCTCTTCGTCTTCAATTTCCTGAATGGCGTCCTGTACATCGGCACTAACAAAGTCCACCTGGTAACCAAATTCTTCAGCCACAATACTGATGGTTTCAGCATCGAGGCGTTGGTTAATGGACACGAATATTCCGAGCGACATGCACGCTGAGATTACCTCTGTGGGGGTGACCCCCGTCATGGTGGCAAGCTCAGAAACGGTAACAAACTCTGTGATTTTCAGAATGCTTTGTTCCTCTTCCTGGCGCTTCATCTCTTCTTCGGAACGACGTGCAACCATGGCGCGTTTCTCCTTTCTGAACTTGGCACCTTTTGATTTTCCGCCGCCGCTCAAACGGGCAAGGGTTTCCTTGATCTCGCGTTGAATTTCGGCTTCGTTAATTTCCGTTTTCTGCGTACGTGGTTTGCCTTTTCCTGCAGCGGATTTACCTTTTCCGGCTTCCTTACCCACATCAACCGCGTCGGATGGAATGCGCTTGCGTTTGCGTTTCCGCTTACCGAGTTCACTGTCTTCGGACGAGGCCACCGGCTTGCGTTTGGGTTTATCCGGAAGGTTGATCTTGCCTACCACAGTAGGACCGCTAAGAGTTTGCGCACGGGCGCGCACCACTTCATCAACGGGTTTTTCTTCTTTTTTCTCGTCGGCAGCGGGCTCAGCGGGCTTTTCGGCATCAACTTTGGCTTCGTCCTTTTTGGCTTCTTCTTCGGGTGCAGCGGCCTCTTCGGTTTTCTCGGCAGCCGTTTCTTTGGGAGCTTCTTCTTCTTTCTTTTCCTCGGCAGCAGGCTCAGCAGGCTTTTTCTTACCGGCGTCGAGGTCAATTTTACCCACCACGTTGATTCCGGGCTTTTCGGGGCGTGCTTTCACCACCTCTTCATCCGGATTCTGGATGTTTTTGATGAGGATTTCCTCATTGTCCTGTTCGGTGCGGGGTTTGCTTTTCGGAGCGTCTTTCAGCGAAACGGTTTGGCGCTCTTCTCTTCCGGGAACGGCTTTTTTAGCGCGTTCCTTCCTTTCCTTGTCCGACTGAAATTCATCAAGCAGGATTTCGTACAGTTCAGGCGAGAGCTTCGTGTTGGGTGTTGCATCAATGGCATGACCCTTCTTGTCGAGAAACTCCACAATGGTGGCGATTCCGATATTGAATTCCTTGGCTGCCTTACTTAGTCGTACAGATGTTATTTTTTGTCCTGCCATTCGGTTTGCGAACTTTTTTCAATTTTATGAATAGCGCCGAAAGATAGAAATTATTCCAATTCCTCTTTGAGAATGCGCTTGATCTCACGGATGGTTTCTTCCTCTAAATCGGTGCGTTTCACGAGATCCTGATCGGCTATTTCAAGCACACTTCGGGCTGTGTCACAGCCAATAGCTTTAAGCTCGTCAATAATCCACTCTTCAATCTCGTCGGCAAATTCGTCGAGGTCCACATCTTCGGTGGCTTCTCCGTCGCTTTCGCGGTACACATCTATCTCATAGCCTGTGAGACGACTGGCGAGTTTAATGTTGTGACCTCCTTTACCAATTGCCATAGAAACCTGATCGGGCTTGAGGTACACATTGGCGCGTTTTGATTCCTCGTTGATATCCATGGAAGTGATGCGCGCCGGGCTCAATGCACGAGAAATGAAGAGCTGCACATTGTTGGTGAAGTTAATCACGTCGATGTTTTCATTCTTCAACTCACGCACAATGCTGTGAATACGCGAGCCCTTCATACCCACACATGCACCCACGGGGTCAATGCGATCGTCGTATGATTCAACTGCCACTTTGGCTCTTTCGCCGGGCTCGCGAACAATCTTTTTGATGGTAATGAGGCCATCAAATACTTCGGGCACTTCCTGCTCAAACAAACGCTCCAGAAATTCGGGCGCGTTGCGTGAGAGGATCACCACCGGGCTGTTGTTTCTCATCTCCACTTTGTACACTACAGCGCGAACAGAATCTCCTTTCTTAAAGTAGTCGGAGGGAATTTGCTCAGATTTGGGCAAGATGAGCTCGTTGCCTTCATCGTCAAGGATGAGGATTTCTTTTTTCCATATCTGATACACTTCACCGGTCATGATTTCACCGATGCGCGAGCTGTACTTCTTGTAGATGTGGTCTTTCTCCAGTTCCATCAGCTTTGACACCAGGTTTTGGCGCAATGCAAGAATCATTCTTCGGCCAAAGTCCTCCAGCTTCAGTTCTTCGGAGGCATCTTCTCCAATCTCAAAGTCGGGCTCTATCTTGATGGCATCGCTGTAGGCAATCTGACGGTTGGGGTCCTCTACTTCGCCGTCGGCCACAATTTCGCGGTTGCGCCAGATTTCGAGGTCACCCTTGTCCACGTTCAGGATGATATCGAAGTTATCATCTGAACCGAACTTCTTGATAAGCATGTTGCGGAAAACCTCTTCGAGGATTCCCATCATGGTTTCCCGGTCGATGTTCTTGAATTCCTTGAACTCGGAAAACGATTCTATGAGACTTACACTGTTCATGGTGTGTGCTATTTGAACGATATAACTACTTTGCTTTCTTTGATTTCATCTTTGGAGAAGGTCAATTCCTGCGGTTCAATTTTCACTGTTTTGCCTTCTTGTTTTTCACGACGGGCGTCGGTTTGCAACTGAAGCTTGTCGTCGTTTACCTCCAGCAGCGTTCCGGTTACTTTCCTGTCGTCGGTGGTGAGCAGTTCGAGTTTTCTGCCCACGTGCCGCCGATGCTGCCTCCAAACCTTCAGGGGTTTGTCGGCACCGGGAGAAGTAACCTGAAGGGAGAAGTCTTCCTCTTCTCTGTCGAGGTTGTGTTCAATGCCGCGGCTCACCTTTACGCAGTCCTGAATGCTCACGCCTTCATCGCCGTCAATCTGCACATGGATATCATTGGCCGATCCGATTTTTAAATCAATCAGAAAGAGACTGGTACCCTCAAGGGCATCGGCTATGAGTTGCTCTATGTGCGCTCGTTCCATGGTAAGTTTCCGATAAAAAAATAGAGGGGCGAGCCCCTCTAATCCTTCAATTCCGCATGTGAATCGGGTGCAAAGATAGGAATAATGTTCAGGCCTGCAACTATTTTCGCGTGTGGTCAACCACTACCTTTACGGAACGGCCTTTTTCAAAAATCTCTTCTCTGATTATCTGACCTTTCCGGCTGTATGCCTGAAACTTACCATCGCGAAGGCCTTTCTTGTAGCTCGCCCGGGTTTGCACCTGCCCGTTGTTGTGGTATTCTACCTCGCTGCCGTGCAGCTTCCCTTCCTGGTAGTGCGATTCGCGCCAGACACCCCCGTTGTTAAAATAATACGTCCATTTACCGTTGAGGCGCCCGTTGCGGTAGCTGCCTTCACTTGCCAGCGTGCCGCGTTCGTCGTAGGTGCGCCACGTTCCGGTTTGTACGCCTTTGTCGTACCAGCCGGTTTTCTGAAGCTGTCCGTTTTCGTACCAGTACTTCCACTCTCCATGTCGGAAATCCTCATCCCACGAGCCTTCGTACAGCTTTTGGCCTGTGGGACTCCAGCCTTCCCATTTACCGTGCATCTTGCCATCTTTGTAACTTCCGATAGCCTTCGCCTGCCCGTTTTCGTACCAGCTCTGCCACTCGCCCTGCTCTTTGCCGCCGCCGTATTTTCCTTCCTGCAGTTTCTTGCCGTTTTCAAACCACGTTGTCCAGAGGTCTTCGCGGAGGTCGTTTTCATAGCGACCTCGCTTCCAGAGCGTTCCGTCGGGGTAAAAATGTTCCCACTCACCAGTCTTCAGGCCGCGACTGTAGTGCCCTTTGTAGTTAAGCGTTCCGTCGCTGAACCACACTTCCCATAACCCATCCTGTTCACCTTCCACAAATCCACCCCGCATTTCTTCTTTTCCGTTTTCGCGGTACCAGGTCCACACGCCCGACTTCTTTCCTTGCTCGTGTTCACCTTCGGCCTCTTTGGTGCCGTCTGAGAACCAACTGCGATAGAGACCGTGCAAGCGGTCGTTTTGATAATGCGCCTCTGTTTTTCGGTTACCCGAAGGGTGCCAGATAGTCCACACACCGGCCTTAAGGCCGTTCTCATAAAACCCCTCAGCCATGGGCTTGCCCGATTGGAAATACTGGTTGTAGGCACCGTTTAGCATGCCGTTTTGGTACTCCATGCGATACTGCAACTGCCCCCCGGTAAAGTAGGTTTCCAGGTAACCGGTTCCGCTGGTGAGGGTTTGTGCTCCGTCGGGTTTCCACGCCTCAAGCACCAGCAAGGTGTCGTGTTGGTATTTCTCCACAAGCCGAGGGGAGCCATCCTCAAAGAAATACTCCCACCGACCGGTTTTTCGGTCGCGATTAAAGTGGCCGCGCTCCATGAGCTGACCGTTTTCGTGCCACGCTTCGAGCAGGCTGTCGCGAAGGTCAAGATTGAAAAATCCGCGATGACTCATTTGTCCGTTTTCGTGGTAGCGCACCACCTCGCCGTGCAGTTTTCCGCGGAAGTAATTGCTCTCCTCCATCAGTTGGCCGTCATCGTACCAGTACTTCCAACTGCCGTGCTCAAACCCATCGAGCATCTGACCCATGCTGCGTTTTATTGTGCGCTCTTTGTCCCAGTGATCTACAAAGGGTGTAACTTTAGGCTTTTGTGCCAACAGGGGTAACGATATCAGCAGGCAAAGTGCTGCGCAAAAACTTTTCATCATCATGAGTGGTTATACAACTCCGAAAGGCAACTCATATTATGCAAGCCTGCCACGGCAGGTAGGTAGTTCGGAGCTTGCTGCTCCTACTATTGCATCACTTGGGCGTAAAATTAGCATTCTCAACCAGCGAGGCAGCGCAAAAGGTATGCAAAGCCTCCACAAAGCAAGGTGCATAACATGGCTACCATCTTAATTTCCGGCGGTACAGGCTTGATTGGCTCTGCGTTGGTGAACGAACTTTTGCGACGAGGCCACTCCGTTCGCGTGCTCTCTCGCAGCGGCAGTGGTGTTCCCAAAGGCGCAACAGCGTGTTTGTGGAACCCCTCGAAAGGCAGCATGGATGCCTCCTCCGTGGAGGGGATAGACGGCGTGATTCACCTTGCGGGGGCCGGGGTGGCCGACAAGCGCTGGACGGAGGAGCGTAAAAACCTCATCATTGACAGCCGCGTAGAAAGTGCGCGCCTGATTAAGCAGACCCTGAAAAAAGCAGGTGTTGCCCCTCGCTTTTTCATCTCCGCCTCGGGGTCTAATTACTACGGCACCACCACCACGTCTCATATTTTTGAGGAGCGCGAAGCACCCGGAAGCGATTTTTTGGGCGCGTGTTGCCGAATGTGGGAGGAAGCCGCTTTTCTTGAAAACTCTGCCGGACGCGTAGTGGCCCTGCGCACCGGGGTGGTGTTCGCAAATGGCGGGGGCGCATTGGATAAGTTGGTATTGCCCATTCGGCTCTGGGCAGGTTCGCCCTTGGGCTCAGGAAAACAGTATGTACCGTGGATTCACATTGACGATTTGGTGGCGATGTACGTGAAAGCGGTGGAAGACGACGCGATGCAAGGCCCCTACAACGCAGTAGCACCCGGGCACATTACGCAGGCTGAACAAACGCGTCTCATCGCCAAGATCCTGAAAAAACCCCTGTGGCTGCCCAACGTTCCCGCTTTTGTCCTTCGACTGATGCTGGGCGAAATGAGCTCCATTGTGCTTCAGGGCAGCAGGCTCTCGTCCGAAAAAATAACGAAAGCAGGATTCACCTACCGATTCCCGTCTGCTGAAGAAGCATTGCGCGATTTGCTCAGCTCTCCCTGACGAGCAGCATCTCTGCGAAATGCGTAAGAGCTGCTTTGCGCTCCTGCGTAACCTGCACCGCTTCGAGGTGGCGCATGGCAGATTCAAAGTAGTGGTTCATCACCTGTTCGGTGGCTTTCCTTACACCCAGCTTGTTGAACAAGGCAAGGATTCGCTCTACTTTTTCTGTGGGATTGCCGAGGTTAAGCAAACGCTGAAGTTCATCGCTGTCGGCACCTTCGGCGCGTTTCAGCGCGGTGAGCAGCAGGTAGGTCTTTTTATTCGCAAGGATGTCGCCCCCCACCTGTTTGCCAAATTTCTCTGCGTCGCCAAAGGCATCCAGCAGGTCGTCGCGCAACTGAAACGCCAGACCAATATCCTGCCCGAATAGATAAATGTGTTCGAGGTCAGCCTCGGAGGCGCCGGCAATGATTCCGCCAATTTTGAGACTTCCGGCAAGCAGCACAGAGGTTTTGAGACGAATCATCTCGATGTACTCATCAATGCTCACATCGTTTCGCTCTTCAAAGTCCATGTCCAGTTGCTGACCTTCGCACACCTCGGTAGCGGTTTGGCTGAAAACCTCCAGTACCTGAGGTAAAATTTCTGGCTTCACCCTGCACATCAACTGGTAGCCCATCACAAACATCACATCGCCCGAGAGGATGGCGTTGTTGGTATTCCAGCGCATGTGCACCGTTTCCTGTCCTCGTCGCAGGGGGGCTTCGTCCATGATGTCGTCGTGCATCAGGGTAAAGTTGTGGAACACCTCCACCCCAATGGCGGGATGGATGGCATCGCGCACATCGCCACCAAACATATCGGTTGCACCGAGCATCAGGGCCGGACGCATGCGCTTGCCACCCAGTTGCATGATGTAGCGTACGGGCTCATACAGCGCTCCCGACTTGATTTCGGCCACGTATTGGTCGGAGGCGTCTGAAATGATTTGCTGAAGTTGCTGAAGGGTGTGCATCAGTGGGTTCTTTCAAGAAGGTTGAGCAGGTACTGACCGTAGCCGCTTTTTACGAGGGGTTCCGCAAGTTTTCTGAGTTGGTGGGCATCAATAAATCCGCGTCGGTAGGCCACGCTTTCAATGCAGCCTATTTGCAATCCCTGACGCTCTTCAATGGCCTGTACAAATTGAGAGGCCTGCATCAGTGAGTGAAAGGTGCCGGTATCCAGCCAGGCCGTACCCCGGTCCAATATGGCCACTTGCAGCTTACCGCGCTCCAGGTAAGTTTTGTTTACATCAGTAATTTCGAGCTCTCCGCGCGCGCTGGGCTTCAGGTTACGGGCAATCTCAATCACATCGTTGTCGTAAAAGTACAGTCCCGGCACCGCAAAGTTCGACTTGGGCTTGAGGGGTTTTTCTTCGATGGAAATGGCGCGCTGCTGTTCGTCGAACTCCACCACTCCATAACGCTCGGGATCGCGCACGTGGTAGGCAAACACCACTCCGCCGTCGGGGTTGGTGTACTCCTCGAGCTTGCTAAAAAGTCCGGAGCCGTAAAAGATATTGTCGCCAAGTACCAGGGCTACTTTGTTGTTTCCGATAAAATCAGCGCCAATGGTAAAGGCCTGCGCCAGTCCTTTGGGTTCTTCCTGCACGGCGTAGCTGAACGAGCAACCGAGCTGGCTTCCGTCGCCCAGCAGTTTTTCAAAATGGGGCAGGTCGTGCGGAGTAGAGATGATGAGTATTTCGCGAATTCCGGCCCCCATCAACACCGACAGCGGATAATAGATCATCGGCTTATTGTAGATAGGCATGAGCTGCTTACTCACAGCAAGGGTCAGCGGGTGCAATCGGGTTCCTGATCCGCCGGCAAGGATGATTCCTTTCATGATGGGTTGTTGTTCTCTGATTCTTCAATATCGCGGCCGCTTTCGTCCAGTCGGCGCACCACGAGTTCGTTCAGTTCAATGTCTTCCTCTTCGTCAATGATTTCCAGAAGCGGCTCGTTGAAAGATTTGGTAGTGATAGACCTTTCGAGGGTAAGCAGCAGCGAAGGCAGCAGTACCAGGTTGGCCAGCATGGCAATAAGCAGCGTTACCGATACCAGCACCCCGAGGGCCACGGTTCCGTCGAAATTGGAGAGGGCAAACATCCCGAAACCAAAGAAGAGCACGATGGAGGTGTAAATCATACTCACCCCTGTTTCGCGCACCGATCGGATGACGCTTGTGCGGATATCCCATTCGCGCAATCGCAGTTCCTGGCGGTACTTGGCGAGGAAGTGAATGGTGTCATCCACGGAAATACCAAAGGCAATGCTGAACACGAGGATGGTTGATGGCTTAATGGGGATTCCGGCGTAGCCCATAATGGCCGCCGTAATGATCAGCGGAAAGAGGTTGGGTACGAGCGACACGATTACCATTCGCCACGAGCGAAACAGCAACGACATCACTGTAGCAATCACCAAAATAGCCAGAAAAAGACTGATAAAGAGGTTTTTCACAAGGTAATTGGTTCCCTTCAAAAACACAACGCTGGTACCGGTGAGCATGATATCGAAGCCCGAACCTGCAAAAACTGAGTCAATGCGCGGACGCAGCTCTGCAATCAGGTCGTCCATTTGGGTGGTTCCGATATCGGCCATTTGCGCCGTAACGCGTGTCACGGAGCGGGTTGAATCCACAAAAAGGCGAGCAATATCGGCCCCTTCTTCGTACCCGGTAAGGTAGGGAGCAATAAAGCTGCGCTCGTTGTTGTTCATCAAGGAGTATCTCGCCGGGTTACCGTTGTAAAAGCCTTGCTTGGCGAATTTCAATGCGTCGGCAATGGAGAGCGACTTGCTCAGTTCATCGTGCTCGGAGAGCACGGTTTGAAGCTGGTCTATTTTCTTGAGCGTGTTGGGCTGGGTGATGGCACCCGGCTTGCGGGTATCAATCATTATTTCGAATGGCATCACTCCGTTGAAGTTGTCTTCCATAAACTTCAAATCGGTGAGCACCGGGTCATCTTTCGGAAGGTCGTCCACAATGTTTCCGGTGGCTCGGATAAGGGTGATACCATACACTCCCACCACAAACAGCACAACGGTAATAATGTACACCTTGGTGCGGTGCCCGGTGACCCAAACCACGAGCCGGTCAACCGTGTAGTAAAGCCATTGCCGGTCCAGGTGGCGTGTGTGGCGCTCCTGGGGCTTTGGTAAAAAGCTGAAAACCCCGGGGATGATGAGAATAGACAGCACAAACAATCCCATGATGCTGATAGAGGCCACCACACCAAATTGCTTCAGCATATCGCTCTGGGTAAAGATAAAGGTAGCAAAACCGAGTGCGGTGGTGGCGTTGGTCATAAAGGTGGCGTTACCCACCTTGTGGATGACCCGCGTAAGGGCCTTGATTTGGTTGCCGTGGTTTTTGAACTCGTGGTGGTACTTGTTGAGCAGAAACACTCCATTGGGTACCCCAATTACAATGATAAGCGGCGGGATGAGCGCCATCAGGATGTTAATGCGGTAATCGAAAAGTGAAATGGTACCGATGCTCCAAATTACCCCGATGATCACCACCGTAAGGCAAACCACCACCACCTTGAGCGAGCGAAAAAACAAGAACAGCAACGTTGCCGCCACACCTGCGGCCAGCAATACAAATTTGCCCATTTCGCCTTTGACCCTCTCGGAGATGGTGGTGCGTATAAACGGGAGGCCGCTGTAGAATACCTCCATGTGCTCGCGGGTAAATTGCTGCCCCAGATCGGTAATGTTTTCAATCACATCACCGCGGTCTTTGGAGTTGAATTTATCGGCATCCACAAACACCATCATTAGTTGGGCGTGGGTTTCACGATTAAACAGCAGGCCCTCGTAAAACGGCAAGGACTCTATCACAGCACGCAGCGAATCCACCTCACTTTGGGTGGTGGGCTCGCGCTTCACCACGCGAACCAGATCAAAGCGCTTTAACTCCGTATTGCGCTGCAGGTTGTAGAGGTGGGCCACTGAAAACACGGAGTCCACGCCCTCCAGTTTGCGCAGGTCATTGCCCAGGCGGTACCACGCGGCAAAATTGGGCTGCTCGTAAAACTCTTCGCCTTTTACACCCAGTACAATAAGGTTGCCGTCTTCCGAAAAAAGTGAGCGAAATCGGTCGTAGTGAACGTTGGTGCTATCGTCGCTGGGCAGCAGGTTGGCCGGCCGGTACTCCATATCTACCTTGCTGGCCATGAAACCCATAAAAATGGTCATGAGCCCCACGGAGATCAGAATAGGGATGCGATAACGTAAGATTGCTCCGGAGAGGAAGTGCCACATGTTTGTTCAGCCAGCGTCCGGTTGCCGGATATACCGTACCGGTTTTTACAAGGCCACAAAGAAACGAATTCCAACTCAGATAAAAGGCATGGCGTGAAACGGCTCAGAAGAAGGCGCGCAATTGAACACCTCCGCTGTGAACAGCGCGTATCTCCTCTGATTTGCGTCCGTTGTAGGTGAGATTGAGCTGCACATTCTGCCCGAGGCTGCGTTGGTAGGAAATTCCCCAGGTAAAGTTTTGCCCGGTGCGAAGGCCCTCCAGCATTTCGTAAGCGAGCGATGAGTTCATCAGGCCATCGTAGCGAATGTTTACAAAGTTGAGCGTGCCCATAAAACTGCCTTTCGACACCTGGTTGTAGCGCAGCTCGATGCCAAGATCCTGCAAAATGGCTTTTTCTCCACCCAGGTCGGGCGTGTTATCTTTCTCGCTATATCGCACAGAAACCGTTCCGCGGAAGCTCGTATTGGGCTGATAGCTGAACGAAGGCTCTATCTCCTGGTAGGTGATGTCAAAACTTCTTCCGTCCAGAAAGTCGCTCAGGTTGTTTCTCCTGCCGTCCACCAGGCGCAGAATGAGCCCCACCATGCGGCTGGCATTGTAGCGCCCTTTTACCTCGTGCATGGTGTTGTTGCGCGCATCAAAACCACTGGTAAGCAACGATTTTCCAGTGTTCTGTCCGTAGGTATAATCTACGCCGTACTTGGCGTGAGAGCGATTGAAAAACACGGTATTTCGCACGGATGAGTTGGACGAAATAAGGGTGGTATCAGCCTGGTCCAATGCAAAGGGATTGAACCTATTAAAGCCCTCCTCTCCGGTGGTTTTGCGATCGAGACGGTAGGCGAGCTGGTTGGAAATGCGCGACAACCATTTGAGCATGCCTTTTTTACCGCTCCAAAGGGCCATGGGATTCCAGTTGATGGTGTGGCTGTACTGGTTGGTGAGGGCGCGGATGTAGTTGTCTGTGGGAGTCCAGATGCGCAGGTAGCGGTTGCCGTCTTCGGGGCGGGCCAGCTCAAATTCGTTGAGTTCCTGAATGCCGTTGCCGTTGTAATCTATCCAGGTGTAAGGGCCCTGTCCGGTTGGGTCAAACACGTAGATAAACTCGCGCGCGCGCTCCAAACCTGAGCCAATTTCGTAGTAGAGGTTCATGGTGAGGGCACCTTTGAGGATGCGCATGTCGTAGTTGATGTTTCCCAACAGGCTGTTTTCGGGCTGGCTGATGGCTGTTTCATCATTGAGTACCTCCATCTGGCGACTGATCATTCTGGAGCGAAACTGATGCCGGGGATCTTTGTTGTAGGCCAGTTCAAGCCCGAA
>REDV01000047.1 GCA_007695365.1 Cryomorphaceae bacterium
GACTAACCAGGCGTGTTGGCCTGAAAATCTGAAATCTCGATTAAAAAATTTTCAGATGGATTGCTTGCGCGATCCAGCTATGTTGGCCCTTGTACCCAATCAGCAACCCCTTAAAGGTTCGCCTTCGGGAACCTTTTGGGGTTTTTTCATGCACCGTCTGCTCGAGCAAGCTCAGCAGACGGTGCATGAAAAAACCCCGGTTCCGCGCGCGGAACCGGGGTTTCGATTGTGGGCCCTGCTGGATTCGAACCAGCGACCCCCTGCTTGTAAGGCAGGTGCTCTGAACCAACTGAGCTAAGAGCCCTGAAATCGGTGTGCAAATATAGATGTTTTCGAAATGCGCGCAAGCCATTTCAAAATTTTCGGCAGGAATTTTTGCTCTTGCATCAACACAGATTGTGATGAGCGGTTCGTTATCAAACCATGGATCATTTAACTTTATCGCAACAAAAGCCAGTAAATAGCCATGAAGTTTGTTTTTAGTCTTTTTAGTGTACTCATAATCAGCATTATTTCAACGCCCGCGGTTGGGCAGTTTCAAGTAGGTCAAACTACCATCACCTTCAATGACCCGGATCGCACAGGTGGCTTCGGAAGTGGTGGAGGCCCGGGCAGGCAGATTCAAACCGAGATTTATTATCCCGCCAGTACCGCAGGAACCAATGTTGCAGTGGCCGGTGGCACATTTCCCATCATTTCCTTTGGACATGGCTTCGTAATGACCTGGAGTGCTTATCAGAATATCTGGGAGTTTTTGGTTCCACAGGGGTACATTGTGGCTTTTCCGCGCACTGAAGGAGGGTTTTCGCCCAGTCACCTGGACTTTGGGCTTGACCTGGCCCTTGTGGTTGAACGCATGGAGGCTTTGAACGATGAGCAAAGCTCACTTTTCTTCGGTCACGTAGCGCAAAACGCAGCTGCTATTATGGGCCACTCTATGGGAGGCGGCGCTACCATGCTCGGCGCAGCTACCATCAATGTGCAGGCAGTTATCGGCCTCGCTTCTGCCGAAACGAGTACTTCCGCCATCGCGGCCGCTGCCGATGTAACGGCACCCATGCTTATGCTTTCGGGAAGCAGCGATGACGTGACCCCTCCGGCCGAACACCAGATACCCATCTTTAACGCTAGCGCGGCATTGTGTAAATACCACGTAACCATCACAGGAGGAGGACACTGTAATTTTGCTAACAGCAATTTCAACTGTAACACAGGGGAGTTGTTCACCAGCGGAAATATCACCATTTCGCGAGCAGAACAACAAGCAACCATGAATGACTACGTGTTGCCGTGGCTCAATCGCTGGCTAAAGGATGATGTAGCTTCTTTACAGGACTTTACGGATTTGCTTTGGACGGACAACCGCGTGACCTTTGTGGAAAACTGCATCGCCACATCGGTTCCTGAATTTGAGAAGGAAGTAAGCGTTTTTCCCAATCCCGCCTCAGATGTTCTGAATGTTGAGCTGGATGAAAGCTTGATGGGAGCACAGTTGTTTCTTCTGGACGCAGTGGGCAGAATGGTAAAGGAGGAAGCAGTATTGTCAACCCACACAATATTCAATGTGGGTGGTATGCCCTCAGGCGTTTATCATCTGATTATCCGTAAAAATGACGAAGAGGTGATCAAGGTTCGATGGATCAAAACGAACTAACCCGAACAGGGCCACTGGCGTTGAGAATAACCTGTGAATGACAGCGGCGTACTTTATCGGTAGCGGATATTCAGGGTGTTGGTGATTTCGTCCACAGGTATTGCAAAAGACAAACCTTCAACACTGTCGCCACCTATCTTCCATGTAACAACACCAATCACTTCCCCTTTAAGGTTCAGAAGCGGGCCTCCGCTGTTTCCGCGGTTCACACTCATGTTGGTTTGGATATGTTTCTTGTTATCAAAAACGCGTTTTCCGCTAACCATGCCTTTGGACACAGTTTGACCCAACTCTTCGGCCAGGGGAGTACCAATGGCGAATACGTCGTCGCCGATGTCAAACGCCGATTCGTCGCCCAGAGCAAGAGGCAAAGGCTTAAAACCACTCCCCATTTCGAGTTCAACCAACGCCAGATCGGCATCTTCAGCAACCCTTGAAACTTCAGCGGGCAGTCGAAGACCATTGCTCAGCACAACTTCCACCTTGCTGTGCTCTCCTACCACGTGTTTGTTGGTAATGATTTTTCCATCCGTAGAAATCAAAAAGCCACTTCCACCTGCGCCGTCTTCGCGCAGTATGGTCACTGAAGACTCAATACACCGTTTAATAAGCCCTGAGCCGGAGAGGTTGCTCAAAGGGGTAGCCGGAGATAGATACATGTCTTCAAATGCATGTTCGCCCTCTCCTTCAATCGTCACGTCTGTGTCCAGCGTCATCAGAAATCCAATAAAATTATCGTCAGCCGCTAAATTTTCGGCTGCATTTTTAAAAGAATCATCCCAATGATCCCTTCCTTGCTCCGAACCTTTGCCAAATCCGTAACTCCTGGTTTCAAAGATGACTTCGCGAACTCTGCGATCATACAAGGCCCAGGAAATTTCCATGACTGCGTGCGCTTGAAGCTTGGTGACTGAAATCCATATGTCTGTGATCTCACCACCCAGCAGATAACGGGCCTTTTCAGACCTTTTGTCGCCACCGGTCTCAAACAGATCTGACTTCGTATCTTCTACTTTCACGTTGATGTTCCGACTGATCAAGACATCCTTCATGGCATTCTGCCAGCCCTCAAGATTTGATTCAATCGACTTTGTAATACTTGTATTCAGCATGATAGGCCTGTCTGAAACACCAACCGCTCCGATCTGGGTCATAGGCTTCATGCTGAGTTTGAATTTGGTAAAGTCCACCATGGGTGTTTGAGCGGCACCGAGTAAATCTAATACAGGTACCAAATCCACTGATATCGTGTTGTTTTGCGGAGGTTCAAACACCGCCGGAATATAGTTTTCCGCATACACAAATACACGGTCGTCCGCATCAATGCGGGCAAAAGTCTTCTTCACGGTAGAAGTGCCCTTGCTGATGACGTATGCATTTTCAGGGTTACTTCTTATTCCAATTTTTTGGGCTGTTGCTTCCCCGGCGCAAAGAGTGGCCGCGAGAACAAATAGAACAGGTTTGTACATAGAATGGGATATACGGGTGACCAAAGTTAAAAAAACGTGAAAGAACAGGCCTTATTTTCTGATTACTACCCTCAACGGCCATTTGTTCTTGACGATACCACCCGTGGCTTTTCCCCATCCCAAAGCGACACCCTGATGCTTCATCAGGCACCATCCAGCAAGACCGCCTGTGTTGTTTAGTGTTTCTCTGGCCATATACTGTGCCGCTTCATCGGCATTCAGTTGATAAGAGGCTGAATCATTCCGAAGTTCGAGCGAAAGGGCCAGCGCATGGTGAGGGATAAGTTCTTTTCCTGCTAACTTTCCGGCTTTTGTGCCAACCGATAGCACATGGATTTTTTTGGTGAGTTCCTCTACAAGTTCGTGCATTGCCGTCGGATAGATAAAATGTTCACCGCGGTGTTCCAGTGATGCAATAACCCCGGGGTTTTGAAGCCACGGGCCAATGGCAGGATGAAGAGCAGGGTAATTTTTTCGCTTTTTGCCCTGCTCTCTCGGTGCCTGCTTTTCTCCCGGAAACTGCACAGCTGCTATGAAAAATCCTTCACCTTTTACCTTGTGTGGAAAACAGCGCAGCCCTTGAGTCATGGGGTTTCCTCCCACGGTAACACCCCATTTCTCCGGCACATCCATCGAAATGACTTGTGCCTGATGTGTTTCGAGCAAATGCTTTACAGAGCCTTCATTCTCTTTTTCGTTGTAGGTACAGGTAGAGTAGATCAGTACACCTCCTGGGGCAACGCATCGCGCGGCGGAATCAAGAATGCTGCATTGACGGTTGTGGCTGTGCTGCACATTCGACTCGCTCCACATGGCCAACGCATCGGGCTCTTTGCGGAACATTCCTTCACCCGAGCAGGGAGCATCTACCACTACCAGGTCAAAGAATGCGCCGGAACGGGCAAAGGCTTCGGGCTCGCTTTGGGTCACGATTCGATTGGCATAGCCCCAGCGTTCCATGTTCTCTGACAGAATGCGGGTACGTTTGGCTACCACTTCGTTGGTAACCAGCATGCCCTTGTTTTCCAGCCAGTCAAGAATTAAAGTTGATTTTCCTCCGGGAGCCGCGCATAGATCGAGTACCCGTAGATTCTTTTTTGGCAATTGCAATTGCTCCAACACGTGCCAGAGCAGCATGGATGAGGCTTCCTGAACATAGTAGGCACCGGCGTAGAGGAGAGGGTCGTGCGAAAAGTTGGGACGTTCTTGAAGATAGTATCCGTGCGGACACCATGGAACGCTTTCGAGGGCAGTTTGCGAAGAATTTGGTTTAAGCGGATGCCTGCGGATGGAGGTGACGGCCGGTTGATTGAGGGCTTGTTTCAGTTCCGGGAAATCACAGAGATGTCCGCACATTTCCTCAAAACCGGCGGGTAGTTGCATCATCAGATTTGAATCACGTCCGATTTTCGCATCCAGCCTTCGTTGCCGCTTGCAATGCGCACATTCACCCAGCCATTCTGTTCTTGCAGAATTCTAAGCTTTGTGCCCTCGTGAATCACAAATACATTGATGCCTGTTTCCGTGGGTGAGCCTTTTACATCAACCCTTGGAGAGATGACAATGGCTTCGGTTTGCTCGGCTACCAGTCGTTTGGCGTGCCCGGCCTGATAGTAGCTGATGCCCGCCAGCAAGAGCATCAACAGCGCAATGTAGAATCCGGCTATTCTCAATCCGCGGTGGTTGGCCAGAAAAAAGAGGAGCCACGAGGCAAGGGCAAGAATCATGCAAGTTACCGCCAACCAGGCCCATGTGTCAATGCCTGTTCCGATGGTGAAAGATTTCCACCAGCGGGTAATATTGAGCTGCGGAAGTTCCTCAATGCGGTCTTTGATGCGTTCGTTGGCGAGTTTCAGGTTGTATTTCACATCAGTATCCGAAGGGTCAATCCGGAAAGCGCGCTCGTAGTGGAGAATGGCCATCGCAACCTGATTGGTTTTGAAATACGCATTGCCCAGGTTAAAGTGTAAAGCCAGTGAGGTAGCTTCTTCTGAGGCTGCTTCGTAATGCACAATGGCTTCCTCAAAGTTTCCCAAGGCATAAGCAGCATTGCCTTGCTCAAATCGCGCAGCAGCATCTTGCAGGTCGGCCCGCAGGCTGAAGCACGAGAACAAGAGTAAGGTTGATAATATCAGTTGCTTGGTCATGCCTTACAGTTTCTTTTGCAATTCTCCGATGATTCGGGCCGCTTCCTGGTAGTCCTGAGCCGGGTTGTATTCGCTGGATGGCGCAAAACGAGCCATTTCGCACCTGGACAAAAGCTCCATCAACGCAGCAGTTGTTTCGGCGGAAACGGATTTTTCATCCAGCCCGGCCTGAATTTGCGGGCGATTGAGTGAACCCGGGTCAATGTTCAGTTTACCTCCGAGATAGCCGTAAATGGCTTTGAATACCGCGTCGTAAAACGGTCCGGTTTCATTGGCCTGAAGATGCTTATTGGCCACGGTCAGTAGTTTACGGGCCATCTTGCCGGCTTTTCTACTGCGAACACTTACAATATCCTGCCGGTCGCGAATGTACTTGCGTCGGGCGAGAAAAACCACCAGCGCCAGCGCCAGAGGCATACCCATCAAAGTGTAAAACAGGGTGGTGCCGAAGAAGTACCCGCTCTGCGCCCTGAGTGTATCTGCAGGTTTGATGTACCGAATGTCCTGATCGAGAATAAGTACATCCTCACGCGTTGCACTGGAGTAAGCAGTTCCCGGAGTTTCTCCTGTACCGCGGGCCACATTGATTTCAATGGGTTCGCTTTTAAGTGTTTTGTAGCTACCTGCCTGTGGGTCGAAGAAGGTGAACACAATGGGCTCCAGGGTGTATTTTCCAGAATGTCGCGGGATGATAAGGTATTCAAACTCCCTGCTTCCGCTCAAACCGTTGCTGGCGGTTGAGAAACGGTCGGTTGTTTTGGGGTCGTACACTTCAAAATCCTTGGGGAATTTGATTTCGGGGGCACCTACAAGTTTGAGGTTGCCGCGCCCTGAAATTTTTACACTCAGGTTGATGGCATCGTTGGCTTCGAGCTCGGTGCGATCGGGTTTTACGTCCATGGTGAACGTACCCACATCTCCTTTGAAATTGCCCTGTTTGGGAGGGAGTGGAAGCACTTCGAGTTCTACCGCGTTACTTTTCACGCTCACTGCTCTACCAGGGTTGAAAAAGGAATAGTCAACCCTTGCTGAGATACCCATGGGGTCGATGCGCAAGGTTCCGTGCTGCTGAGGGAAGAGGATTTGACGACGCAGAATTGCCACCCGGTATTGCTTTCCGTTGATTACCTCCAATTGGTTTTTCCAGCCGGCCTGCTCTTCCTTGAAATTGTGACTGTAGAAACCGTTGAGCGCAGGAAAATCATAGTCGGTAAAATCAATGTTTCGGTAGCGGGAATACACCAGGTAGGTAATGATGACCTGCTCACCCTTGTAAACCTTCTTCTTATCAAGGCGGATTTCTGCAAAAAGCTCGTCGTTGCCTCTTCCGCCGCCCGATGCTCCTTGAGTTTGCGAGCGAGGCTGCTGTGCGGCTTGACTACTTCCTTCTACTACTCTCAGGGTAATGGGCGCACTTTCCAGGGTTCCTTTGTCGGTACGGGCAACAGCCTTGCCTATCACAAATTCACCGGTTGCCTTAGGAATCAGGGTGTAAGTGAAACTGATGGTGTTGCTCGCCTGACCATTGACAATCTGATAACTGGTGGATTTAGCCGGTCCGAAAACCAGGTTAAAATCGCTGAGGTCGGGTGGGGTGATATTGCCGGATGCGTTTTCAATGGTGAGCGTGAGCTTGAAACGGTCATTCTGCCCCACAGGATTCTTGTCAACAGTGGCCGTAAAAGACGTCTGAGCGGCAAGAGTTATCCAACCCGTGCCGACCAGCATCAATAGGAGAAAAGATATCCAGCGCCCCATGGTTACCAATCGCGTTCAATGTTTGTTTTAACGGCCCGCATTTGCTCCCTTCGGAGTTTGTCCTGCAAATCGTCTTCTTCTTTCTGTAGGGCTTCCAACAATTGTTGGGCGTCTTCGTGAGACAGCTGGTTGGGCTCCGGTTCACGCTGCTGTTCCTGATCACCTTCCTGCTGGTCTTGCTGATCCTGCTCCTGGTCACCATCCTGCTCATCTTGCTGATCGTCGCCATCCTGGTCCTGGTCCTGATCCTGGTCTTGATCCTGATCCTGGTCTTGATCCTGGTCCTGGTCTTGATCCTGGTCTTGATCCTGGTCCTGCTCTTGCTCCTGGTTTTTCAGCCACTGGGCGTAAGCGAGGTTGTAACGGGTTTCGTCATCTTCAGGATTGTTTCGCAGTGCTTGCTTGTAGCTGTCAATACTTTTGTCAATCTCACCGGCATGGAGAAAGGTATTTCCCAAATTGTGAAAGGCCCGCGACTTGTCTTCGGGAGATTCCATGGTTTCACCAAGTGTCTTGAAGGTTTCAATGGCCTGCGCCATCAGCGCGGCGGCCTCCGAAACGAGGGCCTCCTGTGTTTCGGGGTCGTCAATGCCCTGAGCCTGAGAAACAAGTTGCTGTGCACGCCGGTACATGGTATTGCCGAGATTAAAGGCACTTTCATTGAAGTCACTGTTTAGTTCAAGCGCCTGACGGTACTGTTTTTCAGCTTCCTCGTATGCATTGAGTTGGTAGGCTAAGTTTCCTTTGAAACCGGCAAGCCTGTCTTGCTGCGCCCAACTTGTGGTACACAACAATACAAGAAGTATGGTGCTTAGGAATTTCATGAATTGAAGAGTTGAATTTTTTCCAACCATCTACTTCTGCGCTCGCTCACGAGTTGTTCAATCAACAAAAGTACCAAAGCAAGAATGATAAATACCTGAAAACGGTCTTCGTACTCGGCGTAAGCTGTTGTACCGAACTCAGTTTTTGTCATTTCGTTGATTTCATCCATAATCATCGGAATACCCATACTGGCAGTGCTGGCCCTGACAAATTTGCCGTTTGCCGCTGTAGCAATGTCCTGAAGCGTTCGTTCATCAAGCTTGGTAATAACGGTATTTCCTTCGCGGTCTTTGTGGTATCCCACGCGTTGCCTACCTTGAAAAATGGGTATGGGGCCTCCCTGCGCGGTTCCCATTCCTATGGTGTGAATAATCACGCCCTGCTCACCGGCTCGTTTGGCGGCAGCAATGGCCTCGGCTTCGTGGTCTTCTCCGTCGGAGATAATGATGATTGCTTTCTGTGTGGGGTTTTCAAAATCAAACGATTCCATGGATCTCGCAATCGCAGCGCCAATGCTCGTTCCCTGCACAGGTACCACATCCGTGTTGATGGTATTGAGAAACATCCGTGCCGCAGAGTAGTCGGTGGTGATGGGCAACTGCACGTATGCGTCACCGGCAAAAACCACTATGCCCAGCCTGTCGCCGTGGAGTTTATCGAGCATCTGACGAATACCCATCTTGGCTCTCTCCAAACGGTTGGGCTTGATATCTTCGGCGAGCATACTCCTCGAAACGTCAATGGCCACCATGATGTCAATGCCCTCGTGACGCGCCTCCGCCATCTTGGTTCCAACCTTCGGATTGATAACCGCAACGGTGAGGAAGAATAGCGCCCACCTGAACAGCAGGAAGCGCAAAACAGGCTTGGCAGTTGAACGCGATGGGGCAAGAACATCCAGCATAAAGGGGCTTGCAAATGCTCCAAGTGAACGCCGTCTGAGCCAGAACATCAACAGAAAGAGAGCACTCAACACAGGTCCTGCAATAAAGAACCATGCAAAATCGGGTCGGTTGAGCTTCATTCCGGGTATAAGCGGCACCAGTACCAACCAACCCACAAGCAGCAATGCAGCGAGCACCACCTCTGAGATGAGTACCGCCAAAGTGGCGATGGATGTGCGTAATATGACCGGTTTTTTATTCATCAAACAGCAGTTCTGAATACAACAGACTTCAGTAAAAAGTGCAATGCAAGCAAGCCCAATCCCCAAAGTGCAAAGCTCAGAAACTCTTCGTGCTTGCGGCTGTGTTGGGTTACTTCAATCCTCGACTTTTCCATTTGGTCAATTTCATCGTAAATGCGCTCAAGGGCTTTGTTGTCGGTAGCGCGGAAATACTGGCCCCCGGTAATTTCGGCTATTTGCTGCATCAGTGGCTCGTCAAGGTCAACTTCTACATAATCGTATTTGTACTGACCGCTTGGATAGCGCGCAACAGGAGTGAGGGCTTTACCAATGGTTCCAACACCGATGGTGTGCACCCTTATTCCGAATTCACGGGCAATTTCAGCGGCAGTGAGCGGCGGAATGGAACCGGCGTTGTTCACTCCATCCGTGAGAAGGATTATGACACGGCTTTTGGCATCGCTGTCGCGAAGCCGGTTTACAGCCGTAGCCAGACCCATACCGATAGCCGTGCCGGGTTCGAGTAAGCCTGATTTAACTTCACTGAACAGGTTTTTGAGTACGCGGTGGTCGGTGGTGAGCGGACATTGTGTAAAAGCCTCACCTTCGTATATCACCAACCCGATGCGGTCGTGCGGACGGCGCTCAATAAACTGTATCCCCAATCTTTTTCCGGCTTCCAAACGGTCGGGTTCAAAGTCGCGGGCCAGCATACTTCCCGAAACGTCGAACGAAATGACAATGTCAATGCCCTCTGTGTTTGTGTCCTGCCATTTGCTCTGGCTTTGCGGCCGGGCCACAGCCAGAATGAGCAAAGCGAGTGCAGCAGAACTCATCACAAAAATGGTAGGTCGCAACATGGCCAGCCAGTCGCTGCTGAGATCATGACCGAACAAACCGAGCGACGAGATCTTCACTTCACCATGGGGTAGGGGCCGAAACCAATCGTACAGCGCCATCACAGGAATGGCCAGCAAGAGCCAGAACCACTCGGGATTGGCAAAGTCGTAGTTGTCGCGGAAATGCCACCACAACCAGCCGGCCAATAAAGAGCCAAACACGAGGCTGATGATATGTACTATCCTGCTAACCGGCATCTTGCCCTTTCTTGTCTTCTTTCGTTTCGCTTTCCTCTTCTTCAACCAGCTTGGTTTCTTCAACCAGCGCAATGGCAGATTGCAGGCTCCGCAGGTTGTCCTCCTCGCCAGGATGTTCGCGTGCAAACTTCACCATATCAGCCATTCTGAGCAGATTGGTGAGGCGCAACATGGAGGCCTGACTGAGCTCGCTGTAGCGCAGACTTTTAATAATCTCTCCAGTGGTTTGCTCCATTGCGGGTACCATAAAACGTTCCTCAATATAGGTGCGGATAATATCTGTAAGCTCGCTGTGATAGGTTTTAATGTTTGAGTTTTGCCACGCTTTTTGTTGCTCCATATTTCGCAAGGCCGCCAGGGCTATTTCGTGTGGCGGAATAATCACCTCGGGTTCATCTAGTTCTTCTTCTTTGCGTTTGGGCCGTCGCATGAAGTACCAAAGCATCACTATTCCGGTGATGACAATAATGGCAATCAACACATACCAGCCATACAGGTTGAAGTAATCCAGAAAGCTCAGATTGATTTCATAAATGTCTTTGATGTCGAAAACAGCTTGTTGGGTAGTATCAATCACCATGGGATAAATGGTGAAGGTGAGCGGATTACTAAATAGAGAATCGCCGTTTACTACCACCGGAAAACGGCGTAGTACGTATTGACCCGTGTCGAAAGAAGTAACGGTATATTTCTGCGAAAGCTGAAAGAGATTGGGTTGTTTTTCCGGGCTGGGTTGAAGAGTGTCTACCGGGCTAACCCGCACAATTTCAAAATCGCGCACGAGCGTATCTTGCAGAAAAGGAAACTGAATAAGGGGGGCATCGCCGTTTGATTCCCACTCAATGGAAAGCGTAATTTGTGCCTGTTCGCCAATAAGCATTTGCGTGCGATTGGCCGTGGCAGCCGGAAGCGTGGTTTGCGCCGAGGCAGAAACGCCGGCAACGAGCACAAGCAAAATAAATGTCAGCAGGTTTTTTGTGTGCATTACCCCCGTCGTTTGAATAAGGTCATCAAAGGCCGAATGTAATTTTCATCTGCGGCAATACTTACGTGGTCAACCCCCGATCTGCGGAATAAATCCTGTACTTTGGATTCGTGCTCCAGTGCCTTGCTTTTATATGCGGTACGCACTTTTTTGCTCGAGGTATTGATCCATTCCAACTGACCGGTTTCAGCATCGCGAAAAGGCACCAGTCCCATATCGGGCAGTTCCTGCTCACGCGGGTCGTACACGCGCAGGGCTACGAGGTCGTGTTTCTTGTTGGCAATTTTCAGTGCCTTTTCGTAGCCATCGTCCATAAAATCGGAAATCAGGAACGCGATACTACGTTTTTTTACTCCGTTGATGAGGTAGCGCAGCGCCTGATCTATATTGGTTTGACGATGCTCAGGTTCAAACTCAATGAGCTCGCGAATAATTCTCAGAATGTGTGATTTACCTTTTTTGGGTGGGATGAATTTTTCCACCTGATCGCTGAAAAAGATGACGCCAATCTTATCGTTGTTCTGAATGGCCGAGAAGGCCAGCACAGCACATATTTCGGTAATCTGGCTTTTTTTGAGCTGCCGGCCGGTGCCAAAGCTGTCAGAGCCTGAAATGTCCACCAGAATGATTACCGTAAGCTCGCGCTCTTCCTCAAAAACCTTCACGTAGGGATGGTTTAAGCGCGCCGTTACATTCCAGTCGATGGTTCGGATTTCATCGCCGGTTACGTATTCGCGCACCTCGCTAAAGGCCATACCGCGTCCTTTAAACGCAGAATGGTACTCACCGGAGAAAATCTGGTTGGAGAGTCCCCGGGTTTTCAGCTCAATGCGTCGTACTTTTTTGAGTAACGCTGCGGTATCCATCCTTTATTTTGTCTCTAGGGAACTTCTACTTTGTTGAGTACTTCGGTGATGATGTCTTCCACGCGAACGTTTTCGGCTTCTGCTTCAAAAGTGAGCCCGATGCGGTGGCGCATTACATCGCGGCAAACGGCACGCACATCTTCGGGAATCACATAGCCCCTTCGGTTGATAAAGGCGTGTGCCTTCGAAGCGATGGCGAGGCTGATGCTTGCCCTCGGCGAACCACCAAAGCTGATCAGCTCCGCGAGATTGCTGAGCTTGTAGTCATTGGGTCGTCGTGTTGCAAACACAATATCTACAATGTATCGCTCAATTTTTTCGTCCATGTACACCTCTCGCACTACTTCGCGGGCTCGGAGAATTTCTTCGGCCTTTACCACGCGGGAGGCCTTTGGGAAAGGTGTGGTGGAGATATTGTTGCGCAAAATGATTTGCTCCTCGTTGCGGCGCGGGTAATCAAGCACCACCTTCAGCATGAATCGGTCTACCTGGGCTTCGGGCAGGGGGTAGGTTCCTTCCTGCTCAATGGGGTTTTGTGTGGCCAGCACAAGGAAAGGCTCGGGGAGTTTATAGGTTTCGGGACCAATGGTTACCTGCCGCTCCTGCATGGCCTCGAGCAGTGCACTCTGCACCTTGGCCGGAGCGCGGTTAATCTCATCTGCCAGAATAAAGTTGGAGAAAATCGGACCTTTCTTCACGATAAACTCTTCCTTCTTTTGGTTGTATATCATGGTGCCAATCAGGTCGGCGGGGAGCAGGTCGGGAGTAAACTGCAAGCGGCTGAAATCAACTTCAATCGCGTCGCTCAGCGTTTTGATAGCAAGCGTTTTCGCCAGTCCCGGAACTCCTTCCAGAAGTACGTGGCCGTTGCTCAGAAGTGCAATCAGCAGTTTTTCAACCATATCTTTTTGACCCACGATGACCTTTTCCATCTCAATATTGAGCAGGTCAATAAAAGCGCTCTCGCGCTGGATGCGTTCGTTCAATTGGCGGATGTCGGGCGCACCGGAAACCGGTGGGCTGCCTGCGGGGGCACTTTCATTGGGAAGTCCTGCAGTTAAATCACTCATGTCGTCTTTTTTTTTCGATTGAAATGATGGTTTTTCTCCGCTCAGGCGGAGTGCAAATATCGTGTTCCGGGTGGAAGCAAAAAGCCATGTTCAAAACCCTTTTTTCACGAACGCCCAAAATTCAAAAAATGCTGTATGCACAAGGGCTTCAGCGCTGTTAATGTTTGTTAAGCTCCCACATGTGTAATGACCTAAGCTTCATTGTGGAAAACAATTTTGTGAGATGAGCCATGGCAGGATTACATTCGCATGGGCCAAAACGTCATTCACAACCACGAGAACCATATGGAAATTAAAGAATCTACCCTCAGTCTTCGCGAAACCATTGATATGGTGCGCGCATTTCACGATGCCTTTGGAATTGAAAATGCTGTTGCACCAACGGTTGTGCTCAGCACGCAAGATCTTGAATTGCGCCACCGCTTGATGCACGAGGAAAACGAAGAATACCTCGAGGCCGCTCAAAGGGGCGATTTGGTTGAAGTGGCAGATGCACTGGGGGATATGCTCTACATCCTTTGCGGAACGATTCTGAAGCATGGCCTTCACAACAAGATAGAAGAGGTGTTCCAAGAAATTCAACGGAGCAACATGAGCAAGCTCGACGCCAACGGAAAGCCCATTTACCGCGAAGACGGGAAGGTGATGAAGAGCGACCAGTATTTTCGTCCGGACATTGCAACCATCCTCAACGGCAGCCGATGAACCTTGAGAAACTGATCGCGCGGGCTGAGAAAAGCGCCTTCTGGCTGTGGTTGCTCAATCGTCTGCTGTACCGAATGATTCCTTTTAATGCTCCGCACCGTATTCGCATTCGGGAAATAACAGAACACGGCATTGGCTCTGTCATTCCATACCGTCGCAGTAATTTTAATCACATCAAAGGCGTGCATGCCTGCGGACTTGCCACTGCCGCCGAATTTACTTCCGGTCTTGTACTGCTGCGCGAACTGGGCGTAAAGCGCTACCGGCTTATCATGGAAAGCATTGAAGTGAAGTACAGCTATCAGGCCAAAACAGATGCCATAGCGCGATTTGAAATTTCTCCCGAACGATTGACGAATGAAGTGGTGAATCCGCTCAAAACCGAGGATGCGGTTTACATACGTTGTGAAATTCCGGTTATGGATACTTCCGGTAACCTGGTATGTACGGCATGGACCAACTGGCAAGTCAAGCCGTGGGACAAGGTGCGCACGCGAATCTGAGTGAGTGCTTTAGTTCACGCCGGGTGGAACGAGGCGTTTCAGTTTTTTGTGCTCTTCGGGAAAATACATGATGAGAATGGAGCGGTAGTACACGTAGGGTTTGTGCTGAAGGCTTTTAGGGTCATAAGCCGACTCGCCATCGTCTTTCGCAGTTACCGGGATGTCGTACACGGGGTCAATCTCAATGCGGGTGCCGGTGGTTGTGTACTGGTAACTGTCAAGGGCATCGGGCATTTCGATATTCCCAACCGATGAGCGTAGCTGCTGCAGTAGGGTAGCGCCCATTTTATTGGCCATCACGGCGAGACTGTCGCTAAACTGCTGGAACAGCGCTGCCACAAACATGCTTCTGAAATCGTTGGAGTTACTTCTCCCGGTAAAAAGGTTGATGGGGTTTACACCATCGCCCGTACCACCTGGAAAATTAGGAACCATATCATCGGGATTTACCACGCTGAAGCTGGTTTGGGTTCGGCTGAAACGATAATTATATTCGGTGGCAAAAGCCTGATTTCCGACCATCGGGCCGGCAAAAGCATAGGTTTTAAATCGGTTGCGATCGTCAATGGTTCCAGCAGGAAGGTTTTCGAGGTATGCGCGCAGCATCGTTGCCAGAGATCCCCCCTGGCTGTGACCTGTGATCAGAATGTCGTAAATCCCGTCGCGGTTCAGTTGCAAAATCTGCCCGATAACAGATTGCGACATCAAGGCCACCCCCAGCGCATAACCACTGTGAACCGCAGCTTTCTCATCCTCGGCAAAGCGATAGGGAATAGGGGTTCCATCTACCGTAATGGCACCCTGGGCAGGAATCATGGCCGCGTAAATATTCGCCATCCAGGAACTGGGATTGGCTGTAGTGCCGCGTATCACAATGGCAGCGTGTTTGTCGGCGCGATAAACCTGAAAACGGTTGTCCATGCCAATGGAGCGCGAATCGTAAGTGCGGCGATAGGAGGATGGAATGATCTCCTCATCGCTGCCAACCTCTTTCAGAAAGGTAAAGCTGTTGCATAGCGCTATGAGGTCGCGCGCTTCATCCGGGCGGAAGCCTGCCTCTATTTGTGCTTGTAAGAGATAAGTTGCCAGTGACAATCCGGCAATCAAAAATGCTCTGATCATGTAAAGATGGTTTGTTTTTGAGTCGGCTAAAATAGTGCCAGATTGTGGCTCAGCCGTTACACGTGCTGAAGAAACCGCTTTGCACTGATTTTGTTCAGGTTTACTTGCAAACTCATTGAGAATATCTAAAGACTATCTCAGTGATCAAGCCTCTTGTTTTTGCTTCTGAGACACTTCCCTGAGAATTTACTATCTGGAGGTGCGATAGTGTTCTTGAGTTAAAATAGAACCAGGTTTTATAAGGATAATCCATTTCATCGCGCTCTTTGCGCCTCCCTGCCCCAGCAGCTAGGACAGCCCCAGAAGGCAGGCCCGCCGTCTGCGGGCAGGCAATACCGACACAGGTCGGGTCGCTAGGAAGGTGCTACGTGCGCAAGGGTACTTCAAATGCAGAGTCCCATCACTCACTACAAAACGTATCGGGTTTAAAAGCTTTTACCTCTCAGCTTTGTCCACCCATACAAGCTGTGTGTGGAAAATTCGGTAATTTTCACGCCTCTGCCCAAATGCAAAAAGGACTTGTCATAGCGCTGATTCTGGCTGTTTTGCTGATTGTTTTCGCATTGCAAAACACCAGTACTGTAGGTGTGAACCTCTGGTTTTGGCGCATTGAGTCCTCTATGGCACTGCTGGTCATCATTCTTTTGGCCGCTGGTGTATTGATTGGGTTGTTGGCCACATTGCCGACCACATCCAAGCGCAAGCAACGAATAAAAGAGTTGGAAGATAAGCTCAGAAAGATGGGAGGAGAACAAAAAGACGATTTTACCGAAAAAACGAACTGATTAACCTATTGACATGAAACTGGAACTTGAATCATTGAAAAAAAGCTGGCGTACCCGTATGGAGGAGCTGGAAGTGCAACTTGCGCTTGGAAAAGCAGATGCACGCGATGCATACGACAATCATCGCAAAGAACTCAGAAATGCTTTGAAAGATGGAGCCGATGAACTGCGTGAACTGGCAAATTCCGGCGATGAGCAAGCGGCCCAACTTCGGGAGAAACTAAAAAAAGCCGAGGTGGAATTGGAACTCCTGAAAATAGAGGGTGAGCAGGTATATGACGAGCAAAAAGCCAAGGCACAAAAGCTGATTGCCGAGTTGGGAAACTCCCTGAAAGTAGCCGCCGAAGAAGGCAAGGAGGAGTACCGTGATTTCCGCAATGCGCTTACTCCACACTTGCTGGCCTTCAGAATGCGACTGGATATGCTGAGGTTACAGATGGCTTTGGGGCAGGCTGAGGCATCGGACAAGGCAGAAGAACTAGAGCGTGATTTTCGCGATACCATTCGAAGAGCCCGTGATCAATGGGAAGAGTGGGAGGATGAGGTAGAAGACCGCTGGGAGGATTTTACCGACAAGCTGAAAGAAAGCTCTGATAAACTTCAACAGGCACTCAAAGCGTTGTTTTCCTGATATGGCACTGAGCATCAACATTTATTCACGCGTAGCCATTGTCTTGATGACCGTGGCCATTGTGTCGGGCTGTACTACCCAGCAACTGGCTGATTTTGGTAGAATTTTAGAGGGAGCTAGCGAAACACCGCTCACTACTGCCGAGGTGGACGCCGGATTGCGTGAGGCTCTGATTCAGGGTATTAGTGTGGGCGCCGACGAAGTTTCGAAGGTGGGTGGTTACCTGAACAATCCGCAGATCCGAATTCCATTTCCGCCAGAGGTGGTGCGCGTTGAGAATACCTTGCGCGATATTGGCATGGGCTCTCTTATTGACCAGTTTGTGAGCACCCTGAATCGCGGTGCAGAAGAAGCAGCCAAAGAAGCCAAGCCGGTTTTTATTGCGGCAATACGCCAAATGACCATCCAGGATGCCTTTGCTATCTTGCGCGGTAAGGAAGACGAGGCCACCCGATACTTGCGCCGCACAACTACAGGTGAACTCACCCAGCGCTTTAGCCCCATCATTTCGCAGGCCCTTGATAAAACCGAGGCCACCAGGTACTACGGCGACATTGTAAACACCTACAATGCTATTCCGTTTGTACAGCAGGTAAATCCGGATCTCACAAGTTATGCCACCGAGCGCGCCATTGATGGCCTGTTTGTGATGATTGCCCAGGAAGAGCGCAAAATCAGGAAAGATCCTGTGGCACGAACCACCGAAATTCTCAAGCGTGTATTTGGCTCTCCTGAGGCTCAGGGCTAAAAAGAAAGCCCCGCGCATGTGCAACAGGGCCTTCGGGCTACAACACAAAAACAAACTAACTCAAGCAATGTCTTGCTGACTGATTAGTCGCGGGCACAGGTGAAGCTGATACCATTTGGTAGCAGGTTAAACTGGGTTTCGTATTCTTGCTCGGCTTTGTCAAGATCGCTATTTGAGCCACAAACTTCTGGCAGTTCTACGGTTCTTTCGTGGCTGTGATCGCCGTGATCATCTTCGTACACATAGCTGCAGTTGAGGCATTTTTTGCAGGATGTGAAGCCAAAAGCGAGCATTGCCAGCATCAAAATCGATAGGTTCAGTTTACGCATAACTCGTTTATTTGATTTTGGACAAAGTTAATGCATTATGCTCGCTAATGCAAAAAAGTCGCAGTAAAATTCAAGCAAGAAAAAGCTCTTACAATAATCTCTGTGATACAGTTACTTGGGGCAGTCTTCCATTTCTTTGCTCAGGTTGAGCGAAGGGCGAATGCGCAGAGCTTGCTTAAAATCGGCACAAGCTTTGTCCATTTTTTCCATGGCTGCGTAGGCTTTTCCGCGGTCTCGATAAAAGAGAAAGTCTGCGGGCTCCTTGTAAATGGCGATATTGAACTTGTTGGTAGCAAGGTCGAATTCTCCTTTTTCAAGATGTATAAGCCCCTGCACATAGTATGACATGGCGTGGTCCGTGAGTTGCAGGGAAATGTCAATGTCCTGTGCGGCCTTATCATACAGCCCCATCATGGCGTAAGTGTGCCCCCGGAAAATATAGGCAAAGGGGTCGCGGTTGTTGATGACGAGTTCCTCGGTAAAGGCCTTGGCGGCATCGGGATAATTCTCGAGGTTAAAGTATGCCGCTCCAACGTTGTAGTTTACCAGTTTCCGTTTGGGATCCATGGAGCGCGCCTGAAGAAAACTGCTAAGAGCTTCGGCGTATTTTTCCTGACGAAATGCAAGATTGCCTTGCTCCATCAGTTCGGCAACCGGGTCATTTTCTTCAACTTCGCGTGCTTGTAGTTTTTTAAACTTCAGCCCGCAGCCGCTCGAAAACAACAGTGCAGCGATTATGAAAATTGGAGCGTATCGGGTCATTTGGATTGGTTTGGAAAAATGTTAACGGATATCGAATTTCAGCAGTGATTGGTCTTCGAGAAAAGCCTCAAGTTTGTCGCCCACCTGAACAGGTCCCACTCCTTCGGGGGTTCCGGTGAAAATCAGGTCGCCGATTTTCAAGGTCATGAATTTGGAGACGTCTTCAATGAGTTGCGGAATGGAAAAAATCATGTCGGCGCTGTTTCCCTCCTGCACGGTCTGGCCGTTTTTTTCTAACCGAAAGCGGATGGCCTCCGGGTTGGGAAGCTGGCTTACAGCGACAAATTTTTTACCCACAGGAGCGCTGTGGTCAAAAGCTTTTGCACGTTCCCAGGGATGTCCTTTTTCCTTGCATTCCTGCTGAACATCCCGCGCGGTAAAATCAACACCTATTCCGATTTCATCGTAGTATTTGTGGGCGTATTCAGCAGCAATATGTTTACCTACCCTGTTGATTCGTACAACCAGCTCTACTTCGTGGTGTAAGTCTTTGGTGAAATTGGGGTAAAAGAAAGGGTGACCCTTTGGAATAAGTGCGGTTTCCGGTTTCAGAAAAATGATGGGTTGCGAGGGAACAGGATTGTTGAGCTCGCGGGCGTGTTTGGCATAATTGCGTCCTACACAAATGATTTTCATACTACATGGATTCTTTAATCGCGGTAAGGACTTTTTTGGTGTACATCGGAAAATCGCCTCGCATCATCCAACTGTAGTATCCGGGGTCTTTTAAAAGCACTTCAGTAACAGGCATGCCTTTGTATTTTCCAAAATTGAAGACAGGAACTTCGTTGTCATTGTACACAATGCGTCCCATCAGGTCAACATTGTTTTGAACCTTGGAGAAGCGGTGAATACTTTCGATTGTGTTGTCGAAGGGAACCAACTCATTGCCAAAATCATCTTCGAGTGGCTGACCCAAATAGCGCTCCATTTGCGCTTTGAATATCTCAAGAGTAGCTTCTGTGTCGGCCAGCGCGCTGTGCGCGTTGTTCAGAATTTTCCCGCAGTAAAATCTGTATCCGGCAGCAAGTGTTCTTCGTTCCAGTTTGTGAAATATGTTTTGCACGTCCACAAGGTGTCGCTCACTCAGGTCAAAGAAGATTCCTGCCCGCAGAAACTCCTCAGCCAGCAGTGGAATGTCGAACTTGTTGGAGTTGTACCCTGCGAGGTCGCAGTCAAACAGAAGCTTAAACAGTTTTTTGCTCAATGCCTCAAATGTGGGTTCGTTGGCCACGTCGGCGTCATAAATTCCGTGAATAGCGCTGGATTCCGGCGGTATGGGTCTTTCCGGATTCACCCGGTAGGAGTGCTTTTCCTCAGAGCCATCGGGGTTCCATTTCACGATGGCTATTTCCACAATACGGTCGGTAGCCACATCTACACCTGTGGTTTCAAGATCTATAAAGGCGAGGGGACGTTGCAGTTTTAATTTCATGTGACGGCTTTGTGCCAAAGGTAGCCAATCCCTGCTGAAGCACAGATGGCTGAAGTAAACGCCCGGGTTTATTTACCCGCTTGTTGAAGCCTGATTACCTTAATGTTCTGCTCTGCCTGTGCATAATAATCAGAAATCATCATCAATTCAGAGTGGGGCTGGTAGCCATCCGCGTCCATGTACAGGTAGTATTTACCGGGATTCAGGGCCATGACGTATTTACCACTTTGGGGGTGAGGCCTGTAGATTCCCACCAATTCGTCAAACTCGTCGGTTACTTTTATCTCTGAATTTACAAAGGGTGTGTCGGGCCTGCCGGTTGGCACCTGAATTCTGACAAGGGCAGGTAGGTTGTGCCGCTCGCCAAAGTCAATCCTGTAAATATCGAGGTCTCCATGCGAGTCCTCGCGCCAAGTAGATAGGTAGGCACTGGTTTGCTCGCCATTGAAAGCTATGGTTCGGTCGTCTCGCGGAGTATTGATGGGATAGCCCAGGTTTTTGGGTCGGGTCCATACGTTGTGTGCCGGATCCCATTCGGTGAGAAAGAGGTCGTATCCTCCCATTCCGGGATGCCCGTTGGACGAAAAGTACAGGTAGTTGCCATCAGCAGAGAAGTGAGGAAAGTCTTCGTTCAGAGCGGAGTTCACTTCGCTACCCAGGTTTTGAGGCTCTGACCATCCACCTGTTGGGAGTTTGCGGATAATGTACAGGTCGAGACCTCCAAATCCACCTTTACGGTCGCTGGCAAAAACGATGGCATTTCCGTCGGGCGAAATGGTGGCGGCTGACTCAAAGGTTCCAATGTTGTTTATTTCATCGAACGGCACCTTGCGCTGAAATGTTTTTCCACTCCGATAACTCACAAATACATCTCCGTAGTGCTCTTCGTCGTCGTGAAAAATAAAAATATGGCTTGCGCTGTTGGACATTCCGACCAAAATATCATCGAATTTGCTGTTCACATTTTTATTCAGCATTTCAGCCTTATTGAACGAGCCTTCCAGAAGCATGCTTTGGTACACATTGGCGGGGTAATAGCCGTCAAACTCCGGTTTGGCACTCCCTTCCTTACGGCGTGAGTTGAATAGTAATAAACTTTCATCGCTGGTAATGTATGGGTTGTAATCGGGGTAGGGGCTGTTCACTTCGGGCCCCATATTGTGAAAGCTGATATCTACCGGAAACTTCATTAATTCCTGGGCGGTTTGGCAATCAATGACTCTCTTTCGGATATCTTCACTCAGCTTGGCCGATACGTTTTCGAGGTACTGGTAGTAGTAATCAATGGCCTTGTCAAATGTATAGTTTTGGGCATAGGCTTCCGCCATCGTGTACAGGGCAGCCTTCGGAAATTTGGGCTGCTTCACAACCCGCTCCATGTAGATAACGGCTTTTGATTTATCGCCGTTGATGTTCAGAATACAATCACTTGCAAAGATGTTGAGTTGAACATCATTCGGGTCTTTCTTTAGCAACGATTCAAACTGTACAAGCGCAGCGGAAAAGTTACCTTGGTTAAAGAGGGTCTTGGCTTCAGAAAGTGACTGCCCGTAGCCGAATAAACAGAATGCAAAGTGCAGAACGAGGATGATTACAATTCGATTCATAGAAACCGTGCTTGATTACCGAAAAGTAAGAAAAAAACCCTCCGCCTTTCGGGGAGGGTTTTTCAAGTTTTTAAACGGACTTATCAACCATTACTTAGCAGTAATCTTGATGTACTGATAGGGTTCGTACTTGGTTACACCTGTTACAGGGTCATTATCGTACCTCGGGCCCTGCACAATGGCATTCACGTCTGCTATCTTAATTCTCGATGGATCCAGACCTTTGTTTTTGATACCGGTAAGGATTTTTTCCTTGGCATCCTCTGCACGTTTATTGGCCAGGTTTTCGTTGGTTCGATAAGTTTGAGTGGGTACTCTGGATGCGCTTCCTTCAATGCTGATGGTGGCCTCACCGTATTTTTTAATCAATTCAGCGAGGTCGTTCATAAAGATGGTAAAGCGTGCTTCATCCAACGGTATCATTCGCTCATTGTACTTGTAGTACTTGTCGAAAACAAGCGTACCAATTTCGGCTTTGGTAACGTGGGTTTGCTCACCATCAGTAGTGGTAACCACAGTTTTGGTTCCTTCCACTTCGCGGGTTTGTACAACACCGTCATCAGTAGTTGCGATTCCACGCAGTGACAGCGTTTTCACAGCCGACCCTTCAAGGTCAACAGGGTTGAGGGTAAGCTCTTTTTGGATTTCATTGTAGCAGGTTTCGCAGGGCACGTGAATGTATTCATTGGCAATGGATTTTCCGGCTACGCGGTAATCCACACTGTAATCAACACATGGGGGCAGGATGGCTACAAAAACGCCATCGCGCATTCGCGGCTTGTACTGCTTGGTAACGCCTGTTTGGGTATCGGTTACATAAATAGTTGTGCTTTCAGGAACCCGCGTTCCTTCTGCTGTTACAACAAATCCTTTTAACACGGTAAGACAAGGTGCGCGTTCAGATTCGGGCAATTCAACCATGTAAATGTCTTTCTCTCCGAAACCACCCTCCTGACGGGAGGAGTAGTAGGCTCTTTTTCCGTCAGCGGATGTCACAAAGAAGATGTCATCATCTACGGTGTTCAGAGGATAACCAACGTTTACAGGCGCACCCCATTCACCGTCTTCGCCCATCTGAGAGTAAAACACGTCGAACCCACCCATGCTATTGTGGCCGGTGGAAGCAAAGTAAAGGGTGCGACCGTCGGGATGCACAAATACTGCATCTTCGTCGTATTGGGTGTTAATAGTCGGGCCGAGTGCGAGGGCTTTACTCCAGTTGCCGTTGGGCAATTTCACAACCCGATAAATATCACGGCCGCCGTATCCTCCGGGTCTGTCGCTCACAAAGTAGAAGGTGTTTCCATCAGCAGTAATGGCGCCGTGTGATTCCCAACTATTAGAGTTTATAGTAGAAGGAAGTGGCTCTGGCTCACTCCAGGTCTCACCTACGAGTTGACTCGACAAGAGGGTACCCACTCCACTCTTATCTTGATAAATGTAGAGGGTTTGACCGTCGGCAGATACGTTAATGGACGCCGAGTGACCGTCAATGTTGATATTGAGAAGTTCGGGCTCCTGCCATTTTCCGTCGCGATCTTTATAGCTGACGTAAATGTCTTCAAAGAACTGACCTGTTACCAAATCAATGAGGTTTTCATTGGCGGAATCCGGTCGCAATCTCCTTGAAGTGAAAAACAGCGCATTTTCGTCCACAGATACTACAGGACTGAACTCAGGGTACTCTGTATTGATTACACTCCCAAGATTTTCGATTGTCAGTTTTTTAGGGTTGGCCAACATTTCTTTGGCGCTTCGCACCATTTCGATTTGCCTTTTGGCAGAGTGTCGCAAGTGGTGGCGGTCGTTCACAGTGTTCAGGAAACGTTCAAACTGCGTAATCGCTTCATCTAGCTTGTAGTTGAGGTGCAATGCACGGCCGTAGTGGAAATAAACCTCAACAGGAGCGGTTTTGTCGTTTACGTTGAAGATGTCGTAGTTGGGGTTAGCCGGACGAGAAGCTGCCACCTCAAGATAGGGAAGAGCCCTCTCAGGGTGGGTGTTTGCCTCCAGAATGCAATAGCCGAGTTTGTAATTTACGTTGGCATTGAATTGATCATAGGCGGCAAGCTCTTTCCATACATTGATGGCTGCGAAGTATAACTTTTCTTCCATCAAGCGATTACCCTCAATGAACTTTGCCCGGTACTCGGCACCTTCTACTTGCCCGAATGAATGAACCGAGCAAAGCACCGCGAACAAAACGAGAATTTTTTTCATGACATGGTCGAAATTTCTTGAGTCAAGGGTTGGTTTTGGCGCTAAATGTATGAACTATTTCGCAGCCAAGCAAAGATGCCTTAAATCGTTCTGTTCACATCAAATTGTTCAAGGTAGTCAGCCACCCTGCGAACAAACATGCCTCCGAGCGCTCCATCCACAATTCGATGGTCGTATGAGTGCGACAAGAACATCATATGCCGGATGGCAATTACATCTCCCTCAGGTGTTTCCATTACTGCGGGTTTTTTCCTGATAGCACCGGTTGCCATGATGGCAACTTGTGGCTGGTTGATAATGGGAGTCCCCATTACGTTACCAAAAGATCCAACATTGGTGATGGTATAAGTGCCGGATCCTATTTCATCAGGTTTGAGTTGATTGTTGCGCGCCCGGTTTGCCAGATCATTCACTTTTTTCGTAATCCCAACCAGATTGAGGGTGTCGGCATCACGTATTACCGGCACGATGAGGTTGCCGGAGGGCAGTGCGGCAGCCATCCCTACGTTGATATGCTTTCGCTTGATGATTTTGTCGCCATCCAATGATATGTTGATCATCGGAAAGTCTTTGATAGCTTTCACGATAGCCTCAATGAAAAGCGGTGTGAAAGTGATTTTTTCACCTTCTCGCTTTTCGAAATCTTTCTTGATTTTGTCTCTCCAGCGCACAAGATTGGTAACATCCGCTTCAACAAACGAGGTTACGTGCGGAGATACGTGCTTGCTCATAACCATGTGCTCGGAAATGAGTTTGCGCATACGGTCCATCTCAATAATCTCGTCGCCTTCACCCACGGAAATGGGCGGCGCCTCGATGGTGCGCATACCTCCGCTTGATTTAGTGGCGGGAGCTGCCGCAGGGTCTTTGGTGGCCGGAACTTTTGCCGGAGCTGCAGAGCTGTCCTGAATGCCTTTTCCGCGATTGGGCAGGTAGGCCATGATGTCTTTTTTGGTAACGCGACCTTCGCTTCCCGTACCGGGTATGCTATCTAGTTCCTCCATGCCGATGCCTTCGGCTATCGCGATGTTGCGAACCAATGGCGAGTAAAAACGGCCTGTGCTGCCAGCGCGTACTACATTTCCGCCACCTCCAACGCTGGCCATAGCCGGAGCTGCCGCAACCGCAGAACCATTGCTGGGCGAAGGGCCCGCCTCACGCGAACTTTGCAATTCACGGGGAGGCTCGGGGGCGGCAGGTGCAGCATCAGCGGCTGCATCGGTAGCAAGCATGGCAATGACCGCACCCACCTGCACTACATCTCCCTCCTGGCAGAGTTGTTTGGAGAGTATTCCGCTGCCGGGGGCCGGTACTTCAGAGTCAACCTTGTCAGTGGCAATCTCGATGATGGGTTCATCGGCCTCCACCATTTCTCCTTCTGATTTAAGCCATTTGATGACCGTAGCTTCTGCTACGCTTTCACCCATTTTGGGCAGCAAAATTTCAATTTCCTTCGACATGCTGTGCGTTCTTTTTAGAGCGCGCTAAATTAGGGCAAATATTGCTTACAGCAAAGTTGACATAGAGCCTATGTGTGGGGCTGAAGGCGGCGACCAAACCTATTTTTTACCACCAAGTTTGCGGAAATGTGAGGTGATCAGTCTGAGGTCCGTTTTCATCCTGTAATCCTTGGCGTACACCAGGTTGAGCCTGCCAATGGTATCGTTTGTGCGCGCTGAGGGTTGAAGGTGATGCGCAGGAGACAGTACGCCCGGTCGCAATGGAGGCAGCTTTTGTTGGGTGTGCGGGTAAAAGCCAACCCATGTTTTCTTACCAATCAAAACCCACCATGCGTTCTTGATGTACCCCAGAGGTTTGTGCTGTATCCACATCAAAAGCGGTGAGAGGAGCAATAGCACAATGGATGTGGCAATGTCAAAAAGCCTTTTATTGCGGCGATTGGCATTTTTTGAAATGGAATTGACCTCAAACACAAAAAGCTCACCCGGTCCCTCAACACTTTTGCTACCAATGATGTAAAGGCTTTCAGGCGGTGCAATTTTAAATTCAAGTTCTTCGCCGTGGAGTGAGGCCATATTCGAAATAATCTCTTGTGCACTCAGATCCCGGGCACAAAATATCACCATGTGAAGCTTGTGAACTTCAACCGCTGAGTGCAGCTGGCTCAGCGATATAGTTGAGGTCGTGGGGCGTTCATCGCCGGAAGGCTGCACATGGATCGTCAGTTCCGTTTCCTGTCCGCTTTGCTGCAAAAGATTGCTCACGCGCTCTGCTTCATCGTGCAAACCCACCACAGCACATCTCAATGCCCGCCGGGCGGCAAACAGGTTTTTTGGAATTCCGGCCATATGGTAAATTCCCCGGAGCAGCAATACGGTTGGAAGAGCAGCCAGCGACCCCAGCACCGTTAATGCCCTCGAAAAACGAAGCGACTCCGGAAGTAAACTGTAAGCCAAGAGTATAATGGCTGATCCCACCAACACTCCTTTCACCAGATTGAGCCATTTGAGCGGTCGCTCGTAGGCGCTGGACAGGTACAGCGATATCACCAGCAAAAGTGCATAGGCAGGCAAGGCAATATGCACAATGCTATCGCTGAGGTCAATGTGCGCCAATTGTTGGTACCACATCTTGCTGAGAAAAAGAACACCAAGAATGGCCAACACATCTAATACAGGCAGGGCAGCCCTTTGAGCAAACCGGTTGAGAATGGCCAGTGACGCGCGGAAATATATGGCCAGGTTGATGAGAAAGGAAAAGGTTTTTACATTTCGTTCGCTAAAGTGCTTGCGTGCAAAAATCACCATGGCGCGGTAAAACACAAACACGTAGTTTATACTGCTTTTTTTGGTGCTCTCACCCTTGTAGTGAATGATGCGCGTATGCGGAAAGTAGTAGTTTTTGTAGCCTCCCAGAATGAGCCTCCACGACAGGTCAATGTCCTCGCCGTACATGAAAAAGTCTTCGTCGAGCAGCCCTACTTTATCCAGTGCCTCCTTGCGCATCAGCATAAAAGCACCCGACAGCACCTCTATCTCGTGTACTTCGTCGTTGCTGAGATAGCCCAGGTGGTAGCGGCCAAATCTTTTGGAGCGCGGAAAAAGCGCCGACAAACCGAAGATTTTGTAAAACGCCACAGCCGGTGTAGGTAAGCCGCGTTTTGATTCGGGCAGAAAAGCCCCTTTGCCGTCAATCATTTTCACGCCCAATCCACCGGCTTCAGGGTGGGTGTCCATAAAGTCAACCACTTTTCGAAAGGTGTCTTCTTCCAACACGGTATCGGGGTTCAGCAGCAGCACATATTGCCCGGTTGATTGACGGATGGCAAGGTTGTTTCCGCGTGAAAAACCAAGGTTTTCACGGCTTTCAATCAGTTTTACCCACGGAAAGCGCTCGCGCACCATGGCTACCGAGCCATCTACCGAGTTGTTGTCAACCACCCATACTTCGGTTTCCAGGCCTTTCATGGCGCGCGCAACCGACTGCAGGCATTGCTCCAGAAAGAAGGCTACGTTGTAGTTTACAATAACAACCGATAGCTTCATGACGCGCTCAGCGTAGATTCATAGGGGGTGCGATTGCGGATGGAGCGCCCGAGGGTTACTTCATCGGTGTACTCCAGGTCATCACCAATGGCCACTCCACGGGCCAGCGTGGTGAGGGTAACAGAAAATTCCTTCAGCTTCTTGTAAAGGAAGTAGCAGGTAGTATCACCCTCCATGGTGGTGTTGAGGGCAAGGATGATTTCGGCTCCGGGGAGTTCAGCCACACGTTTTACCAGCGCATCAATACGTAAGTCGGAGGGGCCTACACCGTCCATCGGAGAAATCAGGCCACCCAAAACGTGATATACCCCCTGAAATTGCTGCGTGCTTTCGATGGCCATAATATCGCGAATATCCTCCACCACGCAAATCAGGTTGGGCTGCCGGTTTGGATTGCTGCACACGTTGCAAACTTCGGAGTCGGCAAGGTTGAAGCAAGAGGAGCAATATTTAATCTGCGAGCGAAGATCGGTGATGGCCCGGGCAAAGCGGTCCACGTCAGCCGGGTCTTTTTTAAGCATGTGCAAGACAAACCTGAGGGCTGTTTTTCGCCCAACACCCGGCAGGAGTGCAAACTGATCTACCGCTTCTTCAATCAGCTTTGAGTTGATCTTCATGCGCCAAAATTACGGCAAAATAAGGGTTTGCATGGTGGTGAAGAAGATGCGCGGCAAAATGAACTTTTTCGCACCGCGGGCGTATTGTTTACTTTCGCAGCCTGTATAAAAGCTGTCTGCACAAACCATCTTATGCTCGCACATCTTCTTTTGTTTCTGTCGTGGATAGCTTATTACGCGCTGCACAGTTGGCTTGCAACTGATAGCGTGAAATCTTTAATGCAGCGGAGTATGGGGCAAGGTTACCGCTTATACCGTATACTGTACAATGTAAAGAGTATGGTTTTGTTATTGGCCATCGTGTATTTTCACTGGAAGCTGGAATCACCCTTTTTCATGGAGCGAATGCTCGTGACCACCCTTTTGGGTGTTGTGCTGGCTGCGCTGGGCTCTTTTGTGCTTACCCATGCCTTTTTTACGGTGAATCTCAGAGAGTTTCTTGGTTTGGCCCAGCTCGACGGCGAGATTGAAAGTAGTTCACAGACGCCTAAGCGACTTATCCGGAGTGGATTCTACGCTTACGTAAGACACCCGTTTTACTTTGGCGTAATCATGATTTTACTGGGCCTGGTGTTACTCATACCGAGTTATGCCACGCTCATGATGTTATTGGCTACCATGCTTTATTTGCCTGTAGGCGTTGCGCTTGAGGAAAAGAAGCTCATCCGTGAGTTTGGCGAAGACTATCTGCGTTACCGCAAAGAGGTGAAGGCCTTTATCCCGTTTATTGTTTAGCTTCAGAAGGCAGACTGAAAGGACATCGTTTCATTGAGCCGAACGCCTTTTTCGGTGTGTTGTAAAGTGCAGCACTCGTTGGTGGCATCGTGCTCCAAAAACAACACGAACTGTTCATCGGCGGCAAGTTGTAGAAAACGTGCTTTCTCGTCGAGGGTAATGAGCGGACGGGTATCGTAGCCCATCACGTAGGGTAGGGGAATGTGCCCCACGCTGGGCAGCAAATCGGCCATAAACACCAGTTTCTTGCCTTTGTATTCAATCACCGGAATCATTTGCGCATCGGTGTGGCCATTCACCACAAACACATCGAAACCGAGTGGGGTTTTGGTGAGAAAATCGTCTTCGTTCACCGGAACAAATTGTAGTTGTCCGCTTTCTTCGAGGGGAATAATATTCTCGGTCAGGAATGAAGCTTTTTCCCGCGCGTTGGGCTCAGTGGCCCAGAGCCAGTGGCGGGCATTGCTCCAGAAGGTGGCGTTTTTGAATACCGGACGTAGGCCTTCTTTCTTTTCGTTCCATTCCACCGCGCCACCGCAGTGGTCAAAATGCAGGTGCGTGAGAAACACATCAGTGATATCATCGCGCGAAAAACCCAGCTTTTTCAAGGAACCATCCAGACTGGCATCGCCATGCAGGTAAAAATGGCTGAAAAACTTTTCGCTTTGCTTGTCGCCGATGCCGCAATCAATTAAAGTGAGCCGGTCGCCGTCTTCAATCAGCATACAGCGCATGCTCCAGGTGCACATGTTGTTGGCATCTGCGGGGTTGGTGCGGCTCCACAGCGCTTTCGGTACCACGCCAAACATGGCGCCGCCGTCCAGTTTAAAGTTGCCGGTTTCTATGGGGTAGATGGTCATTATTCGTCGGTTTGTTGCTTTAGTGCGAAGGTAGGCAACTGCTGTTAACTGGCAATTTCGGCTGCATTTCAAGGAGTATTTGACAGGAAAATAACGGAAAGTGGTAATGAAATTTATTTTAACAGGATATTTCAGCAAAAATACATGGCTGCTGTGTAGGCTTATACAGCCCAGATAAACAGGGTTGAATAGCATATTTACGGGAAATAAAATAAAACTTATGAACAAATATTAGAAATTGTTGAAAACCCCGGGTTTGCACTGTTCATGCGATATAACGAATATTTTAAAGTACCAAAAGTCCATGTTATGAACAGCTAAGGGCACCTGTACATCTGAAAATAATTTTGTGATTTCGTTTTTTTTTTTTTTGCTTTGGAGGGCTCAATCAAATCAACCGGTTGTCAATAAGG
>REDV01000048.1 GCA_007695365.1 Cryomorphaceae bacterium
ATCTGCTGGGATTGGCAAAGGCTAAGTCGGCGCGGATACTCGTGGCCAGCACTTCTGAGGTATATGGCGACCCCACGGTTCACCCCCAAACCGAAGATTACTGGGGAAACGTGAATCCCGTTGGGCCGCGTGGCGTGTACGACGAGGCCAAGCGCTTTCAGGAAGCCATGACCATGGCTTACCATCGTTTTCACGGATTGGAAACACGCATTGTACGCATTTTCAATACCTATGGCCCTAGAATGCGGCTGAACGACGGCCGCGTACTACCTGCCTTTATCGGACAAGCATTGCGTGGCGAAGACCTCACCGTTTTTGGTGATGGCTCACAAACGCGGTCCTTTTGTTATGTGGATGATTTGGTGGAAGGAATCTACCGCCTGCTGATGAGCGATTACGTAGAGCCTGTAAACGTGGGCAATCCCGACGAAATTTCCATTCTGGATTTTGCCGAGGAAATTCTCAAACTCACCGGAACCAATCAGAAAATTGTTTTTCGTGAACTGCCCAAAGACGACCCCAAACAGCGCCGCCCTGATATTGCATTGGCGAGAAAGGTTTTAAACTGGGAGCCTGCCATTGACAGGGCAGAGGGCCTCAAGCGCACCTATGCCTATTTCCGCTCGCTGTCTGCCGAGGAACTGAACAAAAAAGAGCACTTCAGTTTCGAAAATTACATCCGAAAGTAATGGGCTACTTTGCGCACGAAACAGCAGTAATTGACGACGGTTGCGAGATTGGCGACGGTACCAGAATCTGGCATTTTAGCCATCTTATGACCGGCTGTAAACTCGGAGAAAACTGCAATCTCGGACAAAATGTGGTGGTATCCCCAGGCGTGCTGCTGGGCAACAACGTAAAAGTGCAGAACAACGTATCCATCTACTCAGGAGTGACCTGCGACGACGATGTGTTTCTCGGGCCTTCCATGGTGTTTACCAATGTAATCAATCCTCGCAGTGCCGTTAATCGCCGTGATGCCTACCTGCAAACGCACGTCGGCAAAGGAGCTACCATCGGTGCCAACGCAACGGTTGTATGCGGAAACGACATTGGGGCATTTGCCTTTATCGGAGCGGGTGCAGTGGTCACCAAAACAGTGCCGCCGTACGCCCTGGTGTTGGGCAACCCTGCACGCCAAATGGGCTGGATGAGTGAATACGGGCACAAGCTCGAATTTAATGCAGTAGGATTGGCTCAGTGCCCCGAGTCAGGGCAGCAGTACAAACTTGAAAACAACCAGGTAACACGTATAGAGCCATGACCCCTATTGGAGATAAAGTGCATTTTGCTGTAGTGGGTTGCGGTCATATTGGCAAGCGACACGCAGAGATGATTCGCCGCAGCGACGACGCTTCATTGGTTGCCCTTTGCGAGGTAAACGAAGATGGCAAAGCCTCTCTGGCCGAATATGAAGTGCCTGTTTACTCCGACATGGAAGAGATGCTCAAACAGCATCCGGAGATAGACGTGGTAAACATTTGTACTCCCAATGGCCTGCACGCAGAGCAGAGTATCCTGGCGCTTGAGCACCGCAAGCATGTGGTGTGCGAAAAACCGCTGGGACTCACCAAAGCAAGTTGTGAGCAGATTATCTTCAAGGCATTGCAGGTTTCCCGCCACGTATTTGGCGTCATGCAAAACCGGTACTCACCGCCTTCAGTGTGGCTCAAAGAAATGGTAGAATCGGGTCGCCTGGGAGATATTTATATGGTTCAAATCAACTGTTTCTGGAACCGCGACGACCGCTACTACAACAAAGCGGGCTGGAAGGGCACGGCCAATCTCGACGGAGGCACCCTCTTTACCCAGTTTTCGCATTTTATTGATATCATGTACTGGCTGTTTGGCGATATCGGTGATATCCAGGGGCGCTTTGCCGATTTCAACCACCAACATACTACCGATTTTGAAGACAGCGGAATGGTCAATTTCAGGTTTTTGAATGGAGGCCTCGGAAGTATTCACTACTCAACTTCCGTGTGGGATCAGAACCTGGAAAGCAGTATGACCATTATTGGCAGCAAAGGAAGCATCAAAGTGGGCGGGCAGTATATGAACCAGGTGGACTACTGCCACGTGGATAATTACACCATGCCAGAGCTGGACCAAAGCGGCCCGGCCAACGACTATGGTCCGTACAAAGGTAGTGCTGCCAACCACCACTTTATCATTGCCAATGTGGTGGATACGCTTCAAAACAAAACCATGGCTACCACCAACGCCCTCGAAGGATTGAAAGTGGTGGACATCATCGAAAGAATTTACGAATTGCGCAACCAAAGCAAGTTATACTACCCAAACAACAAATGATTTACGATAAATTAACCGCTAACGAAACGAAACTGGCCGTGATAGGCCTCGGATATGTAGGTTTGCCCATCGCCCTTGAATTTGCAAGGAAAATGAAAGTGATTGGCTTCGACATCAACCCCGAAAGAGTAAAGATGATGCAGAACAATCAGGACCCCAGCAATGAACTGGAGCCTGAGGCATTTGAAGGCTGCGATATCACCTTTACCGCCAACCCCGAAGACCTGCGCGAAGCCACTTTTTTTGTGGTGGCGGTTCCAACTCCCATTGACGACAGCAAAATGCCCGACCTCAAGCCGGTACTTTCGGCCTCCGTAACCGTGGGTAAAGTGCTGAAGCCGGGAGATTACGTGGTGTACGAATCTACCGTGTATCCAGGTTGTACCGAAGACGATTGCGTGCCCGTGCTTGAGCGCGAATCAGGCCTTAAGTTCAAGACAGATTTTAAAGTGGGCTACAGCCCTGAGCGCATTAACCCGGGCGATAAGGAGCATACCCTACGCTCGATTGTAAAAGTATCGTCGGGGTGCTGCGAGGAATCAGCCGAGCAAATTGCCAAAGTATATGAGTTGGTGGTAGATGCCGGTGTGCACCGCGCTTCGTCCATCAAGGTTGCCGAAGCCGCCAAGATTATCGAAAATACCCAGCGCGACGTGAACATTGCGTTGATCAATGAGCTTTCTATCATCTTTAACCGCATCGGAATCAACACCTATGAGGTGCTTGAAGCCGCCGGCACCAAGTGGAATTTTCTCAACTTCAAGCCGGGTTTGGTGGGAGGCCACTGCATTGGTGTGGATCCGTACTACCTCACCCACAAGGCAAAGCAGCTTGGTTACCACGCGCAAATCATCAACTCAGGTCGTTTTGTAAATGACAGCATGGGTGGTTATGTAGCCAAGCAAACGGTAAAGAAGATCATTGCAAAAGGCAAGAACATTGGTCAATGCAAAGTGCTCATCATGGGGGCAACGTTTAAGGAAAATGTGTCCGACATCCGCAACTCAAAGGTGGTAGATGTGGTTCGCGAATTTGAGTCGTTCAGTGTGAAGGTGGACGTGGTAGATCCGCATGCTGACAGCCATGAGCTGATGGAAGAGTACGGCTTTTCACTGGCAGAGCAGGCAAAAGGACCCTACGATGCAGTGGTGGTGGCCGTTAATCACAGCGAGTACAGCAGCCTCAGCGAGAGCGACTTTGCCGGTTTACTGAATGGCGACGGAATCCTGGTGGACCTGAAAGGTATTTACCGCGGAAAATTCAGCCGCTGGAATTACTGGAGTTTATAGTATCAGGGATTCACAAACACTTCCAGTCCGCGAACACCCATGTCAACGGGCACCTCGCCGGTAGCCTGAAAGCTGCTGTTGAGCGGCT
>REDV01000049.1 GCA_007695365.1 Cryomorphaceae bacterium
GATTTGCTGCCGGAACTTCTGGGAAAATTGTCTGCACCATGATTTTGAGGATTATACGATTGCCGTGATTTCAAACCATTTCAGGAGTAGGAAGACACTGCATGATATAGAAAATCAAGCCATCAGGTAAATCCCAAAAATCATGGTTGAGACAATAGAGGCTTCAAAAACGTCTTGTTTGAACGGAATCCTCACATACTCCGAAACAACCTTTCCGCAATCACCATAAAACGAACAATCATTTCCCGATCGGGGTGGAGGTCTTTTGGTTGGATGAGGAGGTTGTTGCACACCGGAGTGATGGCCTTGACGGTTTTGAGTTGGCGGTGGGCGGGATTAAGAATTGTAGCCGTTTTTTATTTGCTATGTTTACAGCAATGGAAAAGTTGCAACGCTTCATAACTGATTTTAGAATTTTTGCGGATTCCGTAGCCACTGAAGACTTCAATGATGTAATCGAAAGATGCAAAACAGTACTCGATGGTTTTATCGAGGTTAAGAAAGATGCAATAATGCATGAAAGAACGGTTGCAGACAGATTCAATCCTTTTTTCATTATGGGCGTCTCGCACCGTGAAACAATTTTTCATAGTCGAATAATTGGTGAATTGTTGAGGCCCACCGGAACCCATGGGCATCAAGATCTTTTTTTGCATTCATTTTTTAAATGTTTCCATCTTGAAGATTTCGTTCAACATATCACAGACAGTAATTGGCTGGTGACACTGGAAAAGTATACGCAAGGCTTGGGGTTTATCGATATTTACCTGGAGCACAAAAAAGCACGAAAGGTCATTTTGATTGAGAATAAATTGTTTGCCACCGATCAACAGGACCAATTGTACCGTTATTATAGTTTTGCCAAAGGGCGCGGATTTTCAGACGAGGATATTCGATTGATTTATCTAACTAATGATGGTAAAGCCCCATCAAATCTATCAATGGATGAAACTAGCGCGGAAACTCTCAAGCGTTTGGCAGATGCAGGGGTTTTCTTAAAACGATCTCACGCGAGGCATACCCGATTCTGGATTGAGAAGTGCCTTGATCGAGCAGAAGCTGAGCGATTGAAGATTACTCTTGAATATTACTTAGAAACCTTACCTAACGAAATATGAGCGTTTACGATGATAAGTTGACTTCTTGGTTGATACAGCCGGATAATTTTGAAACAGCATGGGAGATAAATGAAGCTTTTGAGAAAGCGAAGTTTTATCTGGTAGAAAACTTCTATGAGAGCCTCAAATCAGCCTTGTCAGATGCCGATGAGCTGAGTGCTTTGGGGTACAAATTCATTTCTTCGGGTACCGTGGATGATTCCTATCCAAAATTGGGCTTTTTCAAATCCAATTCTAATGTTCGTGTACAGTATGAGCGATTCGATTCGCGACCTTATTTCGGTATTTGGATTCACAAAAGCCTTCAGGATATGAATAATGAGGAGGCGGCTTTAAGGCATGCAGAAATTTTGAAAAAATCAGGCTATGAAGGGTTTGATAATTTCAAGCGATCTCAGTGGTGGATAGGATGGCAATACATCGACGTGAATTTCGCGAATTACGAATCATTGAGGGAAATTCTGGATGATCGACGCGATAAGTTGATTAATGAAGCCATCGAAAGAATCAGTGTCTATGCTCAAGCAGTACTTCCTTTTATTGAAGAGATTGAAGGAAAGCTGAAGTAACTGATTATTAAATTATTTTCCCCCATGCATCTCGATAACCCGATAACTTTTTGATCGTGTTGTAATCCAAATAGGTCCGCTTCTCACCTTGTTTTGGAGTATCCTTAAATAACTCTTTAGCTTCGCTGGCAGTTAAAACAAAAAACTCTGGTTTAGCTTCAGGTTGATCAACGTGTAAATTCACCAGGACGTAGATAATTCCATTTTTCACTTTGGTTTTGTCCAGGTTCCAACATATCGATTTAGTTCTCTGCATACCTTTCACTTGAATAGCAGCAGTGGAGTCATCACGCTCAACCAACAAATCGATTGATTTGGTATTCCCAAAGGTGACGGAAACATTGTAGCCCATTCTGGCTAACTCACCTGCAACGCAATACTCAGAAGCAATTCCGGTTTGATTTTTTTCGAGTTTAGTCATTTTAATATTTTAAGTTAAAGTAGTTTTCCGTAATGGTTTAAGGTCCACGGTACACATTGCAAAATACTGACTCGCTGGTGTTCTTTCCGCCCACGTCCAAAAGCCGAGCTTCCTGGGGTAATGCGCTAGTAACTTGTTGTTTCAGCAGATCGAAGAGTTCGGTTTCGAGAGCTTGGTTAGTCATTCTATTTCGTTCAACGATAAATGTAATGATTCATCATCAAATTATACCATGCAATTGCGGTGTTTTGAAACTTTGCTGTCGAGTTGTCTGGATCTTTTGAGGTTGGCTCTGGGCCTCATTTATTGCTGGCAGTCAACAGACCTTTCCGGTGAGTGGTGTTCAAATCAAACTCAAAATCTCTTCGAAACACTCCTTCATTTTCTGGTACAGTTTATTAGCTTCAAAGTTTCGCTTCTCGCGATAGTAGACGCTGTAAAGCTTTTTTTCGGTATCGTGTCGTGAGTCAGGCAATCGGCCATTTTGCCACACGAACAACTTTAAGGACTCTAAATTTCTCAATCGCTTTGCAATTCTTGCATCACTCTCATGCACATCAAAACTACTTTGAATTTTTGTCAGAAGTTCTTTCTTCTTTTGGGACAAATCGGATCTATTTTGCTGACGTTTGAACCATCGGTGCAGTGCAGGCTCTCCACTAGTCTTACCTGTTGAAGAAGGTAGGCGCTCGGCTTTTTGGCAGAACGCTGTCAGTTCTTCGTATCGCTGCGACCAGCTTTTGATCCGAGCCGAAATCTTTTCGGTTAGCAATTCTCCATTGGGCCCACATAGATATGTTTTCGATTTTAGGCCCACAAGCCCTTTGTTGTAAAAAACAATATCGCCTGACTGATCAACTCTTAAAATTGTTTCAATACTTTTGAAATTCGATTCAGGTCGAAATTTTAAAACTTCTTCAACCACAGCATCAATATGAGCTGGATAATCGATTGCCGACAGGTAATCAATGACAATTTCACCAATTGTCCCTCCCTTGAAATCGCTTTTTTCAGACTCCCATTTTTTAAGGCCATACATGCTTTTCCTTCCGATAGAAACCACCTCGGGGTGGTGCAATAATGCTGAGCGAATAGAGCCCGGCTTTATTCGCTTGTTTGGCAACTCGGCATTTAAGAAGTTGATAATCTCTTCTAGCTTTAAAGGTCGATTCGCTTTATCGAGAATGTCATAAAGGTATTCTCGAACCGGACGATAAGCGGTGGGTTCAAAAGTTAACACGTCATTTTCGTCTGGCTCCATATTAAATTCTTCCCACAGCAACTTACGAATTAATTGTGCTGCTGGTGCTTTGTGCAGATTAGAAGTGCTTCCTGTTATTTTGGGGATCAATTCTTTTAAGCGAATAATTAAAGGTGTCTTTCGTTTCTGATTCTGAATTTCAAACACAAAATCTGCAAAATCGTTGGCCATCAGTCCACGTTGAAATGTGTCCGAAAGAAGCAAAATGTTCTTCCAGTTATGCCGGGTTCGGTTTTGTACTTTCTGATGTAAAATCACTTCTTTTGGGTCACAAACAGGGCTAAAGCGATTGCGCAACTCAATGCTTAATATCCACGCGATAAATTGCTTTGAAAACTTCGTTGCTGATTTTGAATTCATAGCGGACTGCATATCGCTGTCCACATAGATCCAATCCGTGTCTCTATTTAAATTACTCAGTAAATTCAATGGGGATAATTCCTCAATTATAATCTGGAGTTTGGTAAAAAGCTGTATTCTCAATTGCCTCACGCGTTCGGAACTGAGTTTAACTTGTTTGGCAACTGTGGCCATGGCCACGGACGGGAAATTATCGTAAATATTGAAAGTGGATAGAAGTATTTTTCTCTCTTTTGCACTGAATCTCATGCTTTCCGATAAAACCAGGTTGACCGCAGAGAGCAACGATTCAGGAGCCTGTTCGGTGTTCATGCTGATATTATGCGAGCGCAACATAAAAAGTTTGATGCGTTCGCGATGCAAAAAATCACCATCATCTTTTAGTCCGTCCGTATAGCGAATAACAGATTGAAGGAGTAATTCGATTTCCCTGGCAGAATGCTTGCCTATACCAGGAATAGATTGTATTTCAGATTTTGGAAGACTTTTAAGCAAATGAGGGTAGTCCACTTTCCCATTTAAAAATTTGATCAAGGAGTTCTGCGATCGCACACTCATGCTTTCACATTTTAGCTCTATGAAGCAATTCACAAGGTCCAACTGTTCATCGCTGAGATCGGCAGGTTGCATGGACGTAGCAAGAGGATAGCCGAGTTTGTCGTTGCAAAAGTCGATAAGTTCCTGGTTGGTCTTGGTGCCGCAATTTATGGCAGAACGAAAGTGCCTGTTTTGTTGAAAGTACAGGGCTAAATCATGAGTATTCTTAATACCGAGTGTTTTGCATGTGTTATATGCCCGTACGCTTATTTCACGCGTTTCGTATAGATGCTTCATTTCCATCTTGTCGCTAAATATAATTCAATCAATCTAAATTAGCATGAAAGCTTACATCGCGCAGTATCAAAAAAAAATCTTTCGGAAAGAAGCAACTTTTTGCAGCTTTATCGTCTTTGTAGGCAGTATGAAAACAAAATTCCTTTCAGATCTCGCCGAAATCCGTTTCGGAATTAACACCCGCACCAGCGACCACGGCAATATCCCGTGCGTGCAGGGAAAGGACTTTGACGATTTTGGCCAATTGCAAACGGCGGGATTGTCCTACATCTCAGAAGATCAATGCAAAGATACCGATTTCCTCCAGCCCGGTGATGTGCTCTTTGCGGCTAAAGGCGCGCGGAACTATGCCGTTTGCTGGACGGGACAACTGTCCAAAGCGGTGGCTTCATCTACTTTTTTTGTGGTTCGGAATTTTACAGACTCAGTTTTGCCAGATTATCTCGCGTGGTTCCTGATGTCCGCTAAAGCCGGACGGTATTTTGAACAGAATGTCAAATTAGCGACGGTAAGAACAATCAGTAAAAAAGTAATGGAGAACTTGAAGATTCCGGTGTCTAATGCGAATCATCAAAACGATATATTGCAGCTGAGTCTGCTTTGGAGAAAAGAGAAATTATTAACGACTAAAATACAACACAAGTATGACTACCTTATCAGACACATCGAACCAAGTTAGAATTGCTAACGGACGAGATCGCCTCAGGCAAATGAACCATGACATCTTGAATTTACTCATTGATCGGCAAAATGAACTTTTTTATGAATTGAGACAAACCGTCAACGATCGTGATGTTGAGCGCGCAAATAATATATTTGAAAGACAGAGTAAAATGGTAATGGATGTAAAGGACCAAGCACAAGTCTTTTTCGAAAAATACAGGACGAAACTTGAAAGAATTGAAAAGAGATTGGAAAGTGAGATAAATGAGAAAAAGTTAGAGTCCGAGCTTGAAAGTATTTTAGGATGGGACGCCAACATGGATCAAATACGAATATTGAATTTAATTAAAGAAGCATGACCCAAGTCTCCCAATCCGAAATCAACCAGCTCGCCTGGAAAGCCTGCGACACCTTCCGTGGCGTAGTCGATCCCAGTGAGTACAAAAATTACATCCTGGTATTTCTGTTTTTGAAGTACATCAGCGATGTACACCGCGACCGCAAGGAACAGTACGAGAAAAAGTACGGCGGCGACGCCGTGCGCGTGCAGCGCGCCATGGAGCGCGAACGCTTTGTGATTCCAAACGGTGCCACGTACTACGACATCTACGAACAGCGTAACGATCCGCACATCGGCGAGATCATCAACAAAGCGCTTGACGCCATTGAGGAGGCCAACAAGGGCAAACTCGAAGGCGTGTTCCGCAATATCGACTTCAACAGCGAAAACAACCTCGGCGAAACCAAAGACCGACACCGCAGACTCAAAAACCTCATTGAGGATTTTTCGGACAAGCGGCTCGATTTCCGGCCTTCTACCATCGGCAACCAGGACGTTATCGGAAACACCTACGAGTACCTGATCTCGCACTTTGCCAGCGACGCGGGCAAAAAAGGCGGCGAGTTCTACACCCCGGCCGAGGTCAGCGAACTGCTCGCCAAATTGCTGCAACCCAAAGAAGGGATGCGCATCTACGACCCGGCCTGCGGTTCGGGTTCGCTGCTCATCAAGGTGGCGCGCGAGATCGATTCCGATAATTACTCGGTGTTTGGGCAGGAGAGCAATGGCAGCACGTGGGCGCTGGGCAAAATGAATATGTTCCTGCATGAGCTCGATAACGCGCAAATCGAATGGGGCGACACACTCAACAATCCCAAACTCACCGAGGGCGACCACCTGATGAAGTTCGATATCGTGGTGGCCAATCCGCCGTTTTCGCTCGATAAATGGGGAGCCGAAAAAGCCGAAAACGACCGTTTCAATCGCTTCTGGCGGGGCGTTCCGCCCAAAAGTAAGGCCGACTACGCCTTCATTACCCACATGGTGGAAAGCACGGTAGAAAACACGGGCAGGGTAGGTGTGATTGTTCCGCACGGCGTGTTGTTTCGCGGAAGTGCCGAGGGGCGCATCCGGCAACAACTGATTGAAGAAAACCTGCTCGAAGCGGTGATCGGGTTGCCTGCGCAACTGTTTTTCGGAACCGGTATTCCGGCGGCCATCCTGCTGTTTAACCGCGGAAAGAAAACCACCGACGTGTTGTTTGTGGACGCCAGCCGCGAATACGCCGAAGGCAAACGGCAAAACCGGTTGCGCGAAGAGGATATCGAAAAAGTGGTTTCCACCGTGCGCGACTTTTCGGCGATTGACAAATACAGCTACCGCGCCACGCAGGACGAGATTCGCGAAAACGAGTTCAACCTCAATATTCCGCGCTATGTAGATACTTTTGAAGAGGAAGATGAAGTGGATGTAAGCGCCCTGCGCGGTGAGATCAAAGAACTGGAAAGCGAGCTGGCTGATGTGCGCAAGGAGATGGATAAATATTTGGATGAATTGGGATTTTGAGCGGCTATATGTACATATTGCATTGCAGTGACGGCAGCTATTATACCGGCAGCACCAAAGATCTTGAGTTGCGACTTGAGCAGCACATGCTGGGCCAGGGCGCAAATTACACGCGGAAAAGACTTCCGGTGAAATTGCTGTATTTTGAAGAATACCAGAGAATTGATGAGGCGTATTACCGCGAAAAGCAGGTGCAGGGTTGGAACAGGAAAAAGAAAGAAGCGCTGATTGACGGCAAACCTGAGTTGTTGCCGGAGTTGGCTATTGCTTATCGGGATCGAAATACTTCGGAGTCATTGAAACCGCAATCGCGGCCTGAGGGACTCGAAGGCCAGTCCTCCGAAGCAGAAAGCAACCAACCCGAGCCTCCCTTTGGCTTCGAATCCACCTATGGCTTCGAGAATCCTTCGACCGGGCTCAGGAACCACCTCAGCCAGCCGGTGAACCTCAGCCGGCGGGACGCTCTCGATTCAGATCATTATGAACCACAATCGCACTCAATGAAACCGGAACCGCGGCCTGAGGAGTTCCCTGAGCGCCGCCTGAGGCTCTCGAAGGCAAGTCGAAGGGTACTCGAAGGCCAGCCCAACGAAGCCGATATCTCCTCCGAACCCGACCACCCCTTTGGCTTCGAGTGCCTCAGCCGGCGGGATGCTCTCGAAAGCCAGCCCCACGAAGCACAATGGCCAAATAGCCATCCCAATAAACCTACAAGCAAGTCCAACCAATGAACAACCGATTGGACATACCACGTGAATGGCTGAAGAATCAGGATAATCCCAATATAGCACGGTTTTTTATAACCTACTTTGGTGAAATTTACGTCGGGCGCATTGTTCAACTGCCAGATTATCCAGATAGATTCTTTATAGTCCAATCCTCCAAATCAAAGGAGTTGAAGGGACTTCCAGCAGGCGAAGAACGACTGAAGCAGTTTCAACAAAAAGCACGAGAAATCAAAGATCTCAGTGCAATTGCCGCTACCTGGGATCAATATATCCCTGAAGACAATTATGTGGGCATGGAAGATATGCCTCAGCAACACCATGAACTGAAACGCATGTTCATTTTTGGCGCTGCGGCTTCTTCATTTTGTTGTTTTGATGAACAAAAGGAAGAATTGCGCAAGCATGCACTTTCTCCGCCAACGGGTTACGAGGTGTTTGCAGCGAAATATGATGAATTGATTTCTGAATTTCCCGGAGCCGATCAATCCACCACAAAGTTTGAATCGCGCGGAAATGATATTGAAAGCTGCCTTGAAGAAGAATGGGATATGGTCAAAACGAAATACAATCCCAATGTCGCAATTCGGCACCTGAACATCCAGTTTTATCTACAAAAGCTCTTTTTAACTATTTCTAGCGAAGTCCACCAGAAGTTCCGACGAAAGAATCTTTACCGGCTTTTGTTGAGTAAATTAGAAGCAGTTACATTCGAAAATCCACAAGAGCGAATTTCACTGGTGACGTTTAATTATGATACCATTCTCGACCATTTCGTTACTGAGGCCAATGGTGTGCCATTGAACTCAATGGAAAGCTATGTGGATTACCGCAATAACAACCTGCTCTTGTTTAAACCACACGGCTCATGCAACTGGGGATGGCGCATTCCTCGAGAGTATTCGGAACAATTGAATGGAGCTTCCTTCGCTCAGTATTTGTGGGAGGAAAAGGTAGAACCCTGGAAATTGTATTTCGAGATTCTTGGAGATATTGACGATATGATCGACATCAATAGTTGGGGCCCCGAACAATTTAATGATGAATTCCATCGCGGTCGATACACTATTGCCAAAAGCAAACTGGAAGTAATTCCTAAAGGTCGGGAGACCGATTTTTTTCCGGCATTGCTCATTCCATACCGCGACAAGGACGAAGTACTGATGCCATATGAGCATGTAGAGACCTTAAAACACGCTATTGATAGAATTGAAGAACTATACCTGATTGGCTGGAAAGGCAATGAGCGTCTGTTCAACAAGAAACTTGAAAGAGCAAGAAACCTGAAGCGATTGATCATTGTGAATCCAGAAGCTAAAGAAGTAGAAAAGAGAATTGTGAATTGCCTCCCCAAAGGGGTTAAGCCAGAGATTATTCATGTACACGATTTCGAGGAATTTGTGTTGAATCGAATGGACGAGTTACTGAAAATTGAACGGAATTGAAATGGAAGTTGAAAAAGACATAGCGTTGACAGAAACTCAACAAAAACCCGGCTACAAAAAAACCAAACTCGGATGGATTCCGGAGGAGTGGCAATTTGTCGAATTCGACAAAGTCGCTGGTAAAAGTGCCAAGAAATATGATCCGGCCTCCAAAGAATCTTTGCCGTGTGTTGAATTGGAGCATATAGAACAAGAGACTGGTTCGATCAATGGATATGTAAACTCAGTAGATCAAAAAAGTATCAAATCAAGATTTTTTAGAGGTGAAGTTCTTTTTGGAAAATTGCGACCTTATTTGAGAAAGTACTGGATCGCCGAATTCGATGGAGTATGTTCAAGCGAAATTTGGGTGTTGATTCCTCGTAAAGAGTTAATGGAAGGCGTGTTTTTACATGCTTTGATTCAGCAACATAGATTCATTCAGGCTGCAAATGTTACTAGTGGATCAAAGATGCCAAGAGCAGATTGGGACTTTGTGTCAAAGTTTCCAATTCTTGTCCCACCCCTCCCCGAACAACGCGCCATTGCTGCCGTGCTCTCCACCTGGGACCGCGCCAT
>REDV01000050.1 GCA_007695365.1 Cryomorphaceae bacterium
ACATGAAGTTGCTGGGCTGTGAGTATGTTCGTTGTAATCATCATCAGGAGTGATGCAAGAAGTCCGGCGAGGGTGTAATTACATGTGTGTGTGTGTGTGTGTTGCGTGGGTCATGGCGGTTGGTTTATTGGTTCTGAGCACAATATCTGTAAAAAAGTTGGGATGGGCAAGATTTTTTTTAGGATAGATGAGGCACCATCTCCCTATACTTCGTGCTTCACCTGCAACCCCTATCTTCGCACCATGCGTGTTTTGCTGCAAAAGCTAATGTTGTTGTGTGCTGTACTGGCGGGTGGCGCAGTGCAGTCTCAAAACCTGTTACTCAACGGGGATTTTGAGCGACCCTTTCTTGATCACGAGTATCAATGGCGGCAGCCCCACGGGGCGTATTACCACTACTACATGGATGGCCGTCAAGACGGCTCGGCCTACGAGGGCAACTTCTACAATGGGCTCTGCATGTACAACCACCAGGAAAATGAGTTTATGCAGACCAAATTGGCCCAACCGCTCGTGGCCGGACAAAGCTATTGCCTCAAGGTCATGGCTCGCCTTATGTCGATAAAAGCATTCAACCATGAACTGCACGACAAAATCGGCATCTTGTTTACTTCATACCCTTTTGATGTGGAAGAGCCTTTTTACCCCGGTGGCAAGCCCGATACCTACTGGTTGATTCCCGATACTGTAGATCGCTTTTCGTGGCTGCCCCTCGAAACAGAGTACCTGGCCCGTGGTGATGAGCAGTATTTTACCATAGGTTATTGGCGAAGCCTGGCCTTTTCCGAACAAGCAAAAGACGATGTTTTTGAGGCATTTATGGGGCCTGAACCCGCCAATTCCAAGACGGATATCCCTCCTCCTGATTTCAGCGCCAAGGCTAAAAAGAAACGGAAACGTGGAAAGCAGCACGACGCGTGGTCAGACTTTCGGAAGCAGGTGATGGAGCAGGCACGAAGTCAGGGTGAGGTGATTCCGACCACGTCTCCGGGCGAAGGGCTTTTTACCCTCCGCTACTACCTCGACAATCTCTGTGTGGCTCCGGTCCTGGCCGACGGAAGTTGTGATTGCGCCATCCCCAAACCTCCGCTCACGCTCAATGTGGGTGATGTGGTGCGCATGGACAACCTGCTTTTCAACACCGGTGAATCCACACTGCAGCCAGGCTCCGATTACGCGCTGGAACTACTTGCGCTCATTCTTGAGGAACAACCCCACATGCGCATTGCCATAGAAGGTCATACCGATAACGTGGGCAACGACGCTGCCAACCTAAAGCTGTCGGAAGACAGGGCCTACACCGTTCGCAAGCACCTGATTGAGATGGGTGTTGACGAAGAGCGAATGAGTGCACGGGGTTTCGGCAGTACCCGGCCCGTGGCCGACAATCGCACTGAAGAGGGCAGAAGCCTCAATCGCAGGGTGGCCTTTGTGATTGAGGCAAACCAGTGAAATTTATTTGCTGCCCACGCCAATGCGCCGGCTTTCTTTGGCGCGCTGCAATATAGGGTAGAGGTCTTCGGCGATACCGGCGGAAGGAGATTTGGCAGGTGATCTGTAAAAATTCCCTTCGGGGTCTATAAGAAAGTAGGCGGGAAGAGCACGCAAACCAAAGCGGTCGCGACTTTCAAAGCCGGTGTCGTCAAACAAAACTGGCCATTTGAGCTGCGGGTACTTGGAGAGATGCCGTTGAAATGCCTCACGGGGCGAATCCACCACCACGCTCACCACCTCAACCACTTCGCTGTACTCTGCAATCAATGCCGGCAGTAAACTCTGATCCTTGGGGCAGTCCGAACACCACGTGGCAAAAAATTCAAGATAGACGTATTTTCCCCTGAAATCTTCGAGCGACACTTGCTCGTTGTGCTGATCGTAAAACTTCAGCTCTGGTGCCGGAAAACCTTTTGAGGCCCGGGTAAGTGCTGTAATTACATTGTGGGAGGCTTTTTGAAGATATTCGGTAGAGGCATTTTCGCCAAGGTGCTCAAGAACGCGCAATACATTTCGGCCGTCAGCCTGCAGGTAGTAGGCTTCAATCAACGCTTGAACAGCCACCATTTCCCGAAGTACATCGCGCTCCAGAAATTCATCTTTTTGAATGAGTTCCAGCAATGCCGGCCCGGGGTCCCGGGAAGCCAGCGCTTTGGGAATCAAGTCCGGGCCATGATTCGCCCCGAAGCGCGCAAAATACTTTTGGAAAAAACTGCCCAAAAAAGCGAAAAACATGGGGTGCGGCTCAAACGAAGAAGATTTCAGGTATTTGTCGAACAAATCGCGACGTGTGTACACCTGCGTTTGAAAGGCTGTGGAAGCCAGGATGTAATGTAATTCGGTAGCAGTGTAAGCATCCACATGATTAAATCGCTGCTGCATCGATGTTTCAAATGACTCGAATTTCGGCTTAAACGCACGTGAGCCCACAAGGGCAACATTGGCCACCAGAAATGAATCTACCGCTACGTGCAACTGGCTGATTAATGCGTTGGGGTCATTGTCCGGCAGATTGAGAAACACAAGATCCACATGGGTATTGCCGCCAAAAGAGCGCACTTGTTCTTTGTGCAGAGGCGGAAAAAACACTTCGTAGCGGCGATTGGGTTGCACAATCATGGTGCCCCGTATGTGCCGGATATAGATATCGATTTCTCCGGTTTCATCCCACGGAAAAGTTGCTTCAAAACGGCCTTGTGCATCAGACTCTGCCACGTGAATTACGCGTTGTAACTGACTCAATCCGTCTTCAGTTGCATAGAACAGCACCTGTGTGTTGACGTAATCGGGTGCCTCGCCGCGTATGTGCACCTGACTGGCAAAAAGGGGTAAAGCGCTGAAAAACAGCAGCAGGATAAGCCCTCGCCTAAAAATCTCCATTGATTTCAATCGCATTCGGAATAAACTTGCTGACATCACCCCCGTTTCGGATTATGTCACGCACAATGGTGCTGTTTATTGCGGAAAGTTCGGGTGTTGACATCAAAAAAATCGTTTCAATGCCGCTCACCATCTCGCGGTTCATTTGAGCGATGCCCTTTTCAAACTGAAAGTCACCGGCATTGCGGAGCCCGCGTATAATGTAGCGCGCATCTTTCTCCAGGCAGAATCGCACGGTAAGGCCTTCGTAGGTTTCTACCGTTACTTTCTGCTCAAAATTAAAGGTGTTCTTGATCCATGTAAGTCGCTGATCAAGCGGAAAAAGATATTTTTTCTGGGAATTCACTCCCACGGCAATGATGATTTTGTCGAAAAGAGGCAGCGCCCGCTTCACAATGTTTTCGTGCCCTTTGGTGATGGGGTCGAAGGACCCCGGAAATACTGCTATGTTAGCCATGCTGTAAAGTTGGATGTTGAAAAAAACTAAAGTGAACCGCTCCGCATGCGCGATGAGATTCAAACCAGGGGTGCTTACTGAAATCCATAGCTGCCGGATGTTCTACCACCAGCCAGCCGCCGGGTTTCAAAAGGTCACCACTTACCACGAAGTTAGGAATATCTTCGTGATGCTTTACCTGGTAGGGTGGGTCTGCAAAAATCAGGTCAAACTTTTCCTGTGGTTTTTTGAGCCATCTGAAAACGTCGGCTCTTACAGTTCGAATGGGTAATTGAAGCTGAACGGATTGCTCGCGCAAAAACCCCAGCACGCGCGGGTTCATATCAACGGAGACCACCGAGGGAGCTCCTCGGGATGCAAGTTCAAAGCTGATGGCGCCCGTACCCGAAAACAAATCGAGGCAGTGGCATGTGCTGATATCCACCCTGTTTTCGATGAGGTTAAACAGGCTTTCGCGAGCAAAGTCAGTGGTGGGGCGCACACCCGAAACGCGCGGTGGGTTGAGCCGGCGCCCCTTGAGTCTGCCGCCTATGATGCGCAAAGCACCTGGTGTAAAAGGGTGAAACCGGAAAGCGCCTGCTGCTCATTCTTCCCTTTCCATGTCGTATCAGCGAGGGTGCTGTTGCTGAGCAGCGAAACCGCGCCAATGTACTCCCGTAGCAGGGTTAGAATGGCGCCTGCAGGGTCAATGTTGCCGGTGGCGAAGGTGCGAAACTGTTTCGGGTCAATGTGCATTTGGTCAAACACGTAGAGCACGTAGTAGGCCACATCCATTTCGGATGCAAAACGGAAGGTATTGGCCAGTTGCAATTGTCCGTCCTGAATAAGTATCAATCTGAAAAACCCGTTGCCAAAAAACAGCCATGCACCGTTTTGATTGGCTTGCCGTGCAAGCCGCAAGGCCAACTCAAGCTCTACCGTCGATTCGTGCAGGATGTGGCAAGTGGGAAATACCCTGGTTACAAGCTCACATCCGTCCGGAAGCGCATACACATTGTACGCTGGCAGCATGATTAGCTTGTCAGACGCAATATTTGCATTCCGGGGAGCGTCCAGGTGAAAGTGGTGGTAGTGCGCGAGGTTCTCTTCGTGGTATATGGCTTCCGGCACCAAGGTGTTTCCGGGTTCGGTAATGCTGCACGAAACAGAGTAAGCACTGCCCCATTCGCGAATGGTGTGCAGTTGTTGGTTCAGTTCCTCGGTACTTTGCGCAGAAAGGTCGAGGTCCACCTTTCGGTGATGGAAGTTGAGCCGGTCTTGCAGTGCCACAGACAAACGCCCGTTGCCCAGTTGCAAAGACAAATGGCAATCGTTATGTGAAATCCCGGCGATAACCGTGGTTTGGAGATGGTGCTATTCAGTCCAGTTACCCGAAAGGGTAGCCTTTTCCATATCGCCAAAGCGAAGAGCCGGTTCTGCAAATGGTTTTGGATCTTCAACAAGCAGCACAGTTTGGCGTCTGCCGGATGCATCCAGAATGGTACCCGCGTTCATGTAAAACTCAACGCCATCGCTGAATGGAACATAACGCAATGAGTCAACCTTAAACGGATAGTTGCGGCGCTTGCGGGCAGATTCTGACAGAAACTCGCGCTCCAGCACCGATTCGTACACCGTATCGCGGACAATCAGACCCAATTCCAAAGCTTCCCCTTCGGTGAGGGTGTCAGGAACTTCACCAAAAGCTTTTAGCATGGGGATTTTTCCGGTGAGGATGAAATTCTCCAATGTGTCCCAATGTGAGGTATATCGCTGGTTTGCATCGTGAAAAGCGACCTGGGCTGTTCGGATATCCTTCAATCGCTGAATCACATGAGAAGCAATTTTGTCTTTCTTGTTGAGGTAGCGCAGTTCAGAATCAATAGAGTAATAATTCATGTAGGCCATTCCTGCCGAGCCACCGATGGTAATGATTGTAACGACTACCGCTACCATTTTGTTGATGATGCCGGCGATATGCAGAATCGAGATAATTCCAACCAGAGCAATCACGGCCCCGCCGGTTTTAAACATTGCATTCTGCTGAGCACCGGTAATGAGAATCAGCAAACCGATGATGGTCAACGCTCCCGGAAAAAAGAATCGGGCAAATTTATCTTTCAGATCTTCCATAACTTGCTACAATACATTGGCAATTGTGTCGGGCAAATCTACCATTTTTTTCATTCAGAGCCGCACCGTTCCACGATTGGTAACACTTTTGAAACCTGCGTACTTTTGAGCGCGCATGAAAGACAAATGGCAACATTGGCAGCAGGTTCTGCAAAACGGACTCGGACATACCCCCACTCAGGGCCAGCGCGAGTTAAGCCGAAAACTAATTCGCTTTCTGCTCAGCGAAAAGCCCCGTTGCGCGTTTCTCATGAAGGGCTATGCCGGTACTGGAAAAACCACCATGGTAAGGGCATTGCTCAGTTTACTTCCTGAAATCAAGCAAAAAGCGGTGCTGATGGCTCCAACCGGGAGGGCGGCCAAGGTGCTGGGGCATTACGCAGGACAACCCGCCTACACCATTCACAAAACCATTTATAGGCGCAGCATGGGAGCCGACGGCTCGGTGCGTTTTGGCTTGGCTCCCAACAACCGAAAAGACGTGGTGTTCGTGGTAGATGAGGCATCCATGATTGCGGGCAGGCAAATAACCGACGACGGGTTGGGCACTTCGCACCTGCTCGAAGACCTGCTCACTTTTGTTTTTCGGGGTGAGAACTGCCGCGTGCTGTTGATTGGCGACGAAGCCCAGTTGCCCCCTGTGGGCTTGGAGAAAAGCCCGGCGCTAAACCTGGAGCTCATGCGTGATCACTACAATCTGATTATTGCCGAACACACCCTCACGGAGGTAATCCGTCAGGAGGCCGATTCAGGGATACTGGCCAATGCCACACAGGTGAGGCATCTCATCAACGGAAATGCAGGTGAGCTCAAACTCAACATTCAATTTCCCGACGTGGAATATGTCACCGGGCGGGATTTGCCCGAAAAACTGGAGTGGGCCTATCAGCATTTTGGGGTTGAGGACACCTTGGTGATTACCCGCTCCAACTGGATGGCCAACGAGTACAACCAGTTAATCAGAAGGCGGGTGCGGTGGCTCGACAACGAGCTGGAAGCCGGTGAGCTGATGATGGTGGTAAAAAACAACTATTTCTGGGTGAAGGAATTGCCGGCCGCGGCCTTTATTGCCAACGGCGACATTCTTGAAATTCAAAAGGTGAAGCAATACGCCGAGCGCTACGATTTTCGCTTTGCGGATGCAGAAGTGCGCATGCTCGATTACGATGTGCCGCCCTTTTTAGTGAAAATGCTGCTCGATACCATCACCGAAAAAGGACCCTCACTGAGCCGCGATAAAGCCAAACTTCTATTTCACTCGGTGGCCGAAGACTATCAGGAAGAGTCGAGCGCCAAAAAACGAAACGAAATGGTGTTTAAGGAAGACCCTTTTTTCAATGCCTTGCAGGTGAAGTTTGCCTACGCGGTTACCTGCCATAAGTCGCAGGGAGGTCAATGGCCGGTAGTGTTCATTGATATTGGCCGAATGAAGGAGCCGGCCGATTTGGAGTTCTATCGCTGGCTATACACAGCACTAACCCGCGCCACACAATATGTTTTTTTGGTTCAATTTCCACCCGAAATGGTGCAGGGAGAAATTCCGGATGCCGGCTAGCGCATTCGGCTGACTTGTTGCGTTGCGGCAAACCGTATTTTTGCGCCTATGCATTTACAAAACGACTTATTGTTGCGCGCTGCCCGTGGCGAGCAGTGCGAGCGACCACCCGTTTGGGTGATGAGGCAGGCCGGACGTATTTTACCCGAGTACCGCGAAGTAAGGGCGTCGGTTGCCGGATTTAAAGAGCTTGTTACCAATCCTGAACTTTGTTGCGAGGTAACCCTGCAGCCTGTTGATCTATTGGGGGTGGATGCGGCTATTATTTTCTCCGACATCCTCGTTATTCCGGAAGCCATGGGTTTGCCCTACGAGATGATTGAGAAACGCGGACCGCTGTTTCCTTCCACCGTTCAAAACGCCGCCGACCTCAAGCGTTTAACCATGGATGTTGAAGAACCTCTCGAATACGTGCGCAGGGCTTTGGAAATTACAAGCCGCGAACTCGCCGGACGTGTACCCCTGATTGGTTTTGCCGGGGCTCCCTGGACCATTTTTGCATACATGACAGAAGGCAGTGGATCAAAGACTTTCAGCAAAGCGCGCAAGTTGCTTTATACCGATCCATCATTTTCGGAACAGTTGTTGAATATGATCACCACAGCAACCATTCGTTACTTGAAAATGCAGATTAAAGCGGGTGCACAATTGGTGCAGATTTTTGATTCCTGGGCGGGAATTTTACCCCCCGATCAGTATCGCGCACACAGCCTAAAGTATATTTCGCGCATTTGCGACGAAATCAACGAGGTTCCCGTAACGGTGTTTGCCAAAGGTGCCTGGTTTGCACTTTCCGAAATGAAGGATTTGAATTGCGAAACCGTTGGTCTCGACTGGCATACCGACCCCCGATGGGCGCGCGCCCAGGTGGGTGATGCCAAAACCCTACAGGGAAATATGGATCCCTGCGCGCTCTATGCCGAAGATGAAACCATTGTCAGTAAAACGCACGAAATGTTGCAAAGCTTTGGTAGCCGCAGGCATATTGTTAACTTAGGCCACGGAGTGTATCCCGATACTGAAGCCCGCAAAGTGAAATTATTCATCGAAACTGTAAAAAATTACCAATACCCCAAATCATGAAAAAAGTATTACTCGCCTTACTGTCAGTGTTGATGGTGCCCGTTCTTGTGGCTCAAGACGCCCCTGAGGAGGATCCCAACAACATGGTTCCCAACTGGAATTTTGCCAACTATACCGGCAAGCCCAAGAAGCCGGGGCAGTTTGATCTTGTTACCGACTGGAGTGCCGGCACCGAAGTCATCCCCGATTTTTTTCTGCGGGATGTAAAGGGTGATCAGATTGCTGTGCCCCGCAATATTCACGGCGAACAGGAGCCGGCGAGCGGTGACTCCTACGCGGGAATTGTGGCATACAGCTACCGCGGCAAAGAGCCCAGAACGTATATCACGACCCGCATGAAAACGGATATGGCGAAAGATCAGATGTATTGTATTAAGTTTAGGGTGAGTCTTTCGGAACTGTCAAAATATGCTGTCAACAATATGGGGATTCACTTCACCAAGCACGCCATGAATGTGAAAACGGACGGTAGCCTGCTTTTTGATGATTTTATTACCGCTGACGCCAATCAAGTTATTGATCAGCAGGACGGCTGGCATCTCTTCTGCAAAATAGTTCGCGCCAAGGGCTTTGAGCGATACCTCACCATCGGAAACTTTGCTCCCGACGATAAAACCACAGCCCAAAAGGTAAAACGACCTTCAGGCTACACCGAAATGCAGAAAAACCATGCCTACTACTATATCGATGATGTGTCAGTAAAGCACATCAACTACCCGGGAGAGTGTGATTGTAGTGAGGGCAAAATTCCTGAGTCTAAAATTATCTACAGCAAATCGGCTGCATCTGTCGAAGGTCAAACACTTAGCGAAAAAGTAGAAAGCAGCACTATTTACTTTTATCAGTTTAAGCCGGAGGTGACATCAACCTTTGAGCGGGACCTCGATAACCTTGTGAAAGTTCTGAACGAGAATAAGTTGGTGAAGTTGAAGATTCACGCCCATATCGATAACGAAGAGGCGGCCATGGCAGAAGAAAACCCACGGATCAAATCACTCTGCAACGACAGGGCACTCGAAGTGGTACGATACTTTCAAAAAGCCGGTATAGAGCGCAATCGCCTCATTACCGAATTACACGAAAACAACGACCCTGTTTCGGAAATGAACACACCGCTCTCGCTCGCCAAAAACCGGAGGGTTGAATTTACCATCACCAAATAAAACCATTACCGCAATAAAGCGTAGAAAGGGGCATTCTGAAAGGGTGCCCTTTTTTGCGACAATAGCTGCCTTTACCGGGCTTTTCCTCATTGCAGTGGTTTTTCCGTTGCACGGACAGAACTTTGTACCCAACCCACAGTTCGACGAATTCGTGTATTGCCCCGTGGGCATCAATCAAAGCGAACTTGAAATTCTTCATCACTGGAAACAAACCACCCGGGGCACCCCTGACTATTACCATACATGCGGAAATGAAATGGGTGTGCCGAACAACGTCTTTGGTTATCGGGAGCCCGCTGCCGGAGAGGGGTATATAGGAGTGGTGGCCTTTTCACCCTCGCGCCGAAACTACCGCGAGTACCTGCACGCACAACTTACCTCTCCGCTTCGCAAGGGGGAGTGGTATTGCGTGAGCATGAAAGTGGCGCTGGCACAGAATGCTACTTATGTCAGCGACGGAATTGGTGCCGCCCTCACGCCATTGCCCTTTTCGCGTACGCGCAATATGGACATTCAGTACCCGGCCGAGTTAAATAATCCACCCGGCAACTTGCTGTACTACCAGAAAGAGTGGGTTACCATCAGCGCCCCTTATCTGGCCACAGGAGGTGAGCAATACATTACAATTGGTAATTTTCGTCCGGATGATGACCTCCTGGTTAAAAGCCGATTGGTGGATGTGAAAAAGGGAAAACTGGTTCATCATGCTTACTATTTCATTGATGATGTGCAGGTTGTGCCAGTATCGGGCCCGACGGAATGCCACGACACAGTATATGAAATGGCAGCAGCCGTAGAAGCTGAAGCCGCTGCCGACCCACCTGAAGACAGGAACTACCGAACTGTTCGCCTTCAAAGCGTGTTGTTCGATTTTGACGAAGATATCATCACGGCCGAATCGCGCGAACAACTCAACGAAGTAGTTCGCGTGCTGAAACGCAATCCCTACTACGAGATTGAAGTAGTTGGACACGCCGATATCATCGGAACCGAAGAGTACAACATCGGTCTTTCACGTCGTCGCTCAGAGCAGGTTATCGCATTTCTGCACGACAGAGGCATTGCAAAAAACCGTTTGAGGATTCGCTACTTTGGAAGTGCACAGCCGGTTACAACGAACGAAACAGAAGAGGGCCGTCAGCAAAACCGCCGTGTGGAATTTCTGATTCTCGAAAAACAGTACGAGGAATATAGCCGGTGACTATTTTCTTCACACCGTCTTAACATTAGATGCGTATCACTTTCGCAATGATTTAATAACATTGTATCGTGACGCAGCCTACTCTTTACCCGGACTTACAGCATTCCATTCAGCGCATTCAGGCCACAACCCTCGCAATTGAACGTGAAGAGAAAACAACAGGTTTGGCTAAATTGATACACCACGCGCGCTCCTCAGGTGATGTGAGCTTGCTGTTTGTTTGCACCCATAACAGTAGACGAAGTCAGATGGCACAAGCCTGGGCCCAGGCTTTGTCGTGGTACTTCGGGCTGAATATACCTTGTTATTCAGGCGGAATGGAAGTCACAACTTTTCACACGGCTGCGCGGGCCGCTCTGGTATATGCCGGTTTTCGGATTACAAAAGACCAAGGTAATTTCAACCTATGGCAACTTCGGTATTCCGGCAATGCGGAGCCTGTTCAGTTGTATTCAAAACTGGTAGATGATCCGCATAATCCGAAACAGCATTTTATTGCCGTGATGACCTGCTCCGACGCCGATGAAAACTGCCCTGTGGTACCGGGGTCGCTTCACCGTTTCGCGCTCAATTACAATGATCCGCGTGTTGCTGACAATACTCCTCAGCAGGAAGAGGCCTACCGCAGATGTTCGGAGCAAATAGCGGGAGAAATGTTTACTTTGTTCGGCAAAGTAAGTTCATATGGAGAGTCTGAAACCTGAAAAAAGAAAAATGGATTTTTTTGAGCGCTACCTCACGCTTTGGGTGGCGCTGTGCATTGTGGGGGGTACCTTGCTCGGCTACGTGTCGGGCGATGCCATGCATGTGCTGAGCGGAATGGAGCTATATCAGGTAAATATACCCATTGCCATCCTGATATGGTTGATGATTTACCCCATGATGCTCCAGGTGGACTTCAGTACATTGCGGGATGTTGGCCGACGACCCAAAGGTATTGTGCTTACCGTAATTGTGAACTGGCTTATCAAACCCTTCACAATGGCCTTTTTTGCCTGGCTTTTCTTCTCCAACCTATACAGCGCGTGGATTCATCCGGAAGAAGCGGGTCAGTACATAGCCGGTGCGATTATCCTGGGGGCCGCACCCTGTACGGCAATGGTGTTTGTTTGGTCTTATCTCACCAATGGAAACCCCAACTATACCCTGATGCAGGTTTCGGTAAACGATCTGATTATTCTTGTGGCTTTTGTTCCCATTGTGGGGCTTTTGCTGGGTATTACAGACGTAACAGTTCCTTACGAAACATTGGTAATCAGCGTAGTTGTGTATGTGGTGGTGCCGCTTGTAGCGGGTTATTTTACGAGCAGATTTCTCATTGGAAGGCATGGTGAAACATGGTTTAGAACGGTGTTTCTACCCCGTTTCAAGCCTGTGAGTATCGTAGCCCTGCTGCTCACCTTGCTCTTTATTTTCGCTTTTCAGGGGGTAAATATCCTCAGCAAGCCGCTTATTATTTTGCTTATTGCGGTACCGCTCATCATTCAAACCTACTTCATCTTTTTTGTGGCGTGGTACGCGGGCCGGTTTATCAAGTTACCTCACCCGATATGCGCTCCGGCATCATTAATAGGTGCGAGTAATTTTTTTGAACTTGCGGTTGCCGTTGCCATTGCACTGTTTGGTCTGGATAGTCCTGCGGCTCTGGTTTGTGTGGTGGGCGTACTGGTTGAGGTTCCGGTGATGTTGTCACTGGTGGCTTTTGCCAATCGTTACCGCCCTTCCGAGCAAGAGCTCAATGTATGAATCAGCGTAGCACTACCTGTGATGAGTGCAGTACGTGATCCCCGTCGGTAACTTCCAATACGTAGGTGCCCCGTGCAATGTGCTGAGGAATCCACAGTGTAGTTTCTCCTCCCGTGATGTTGTTTTGAAATACCCGACGGCCGTTCATATCGGTGAGAACAGCGCTCAGGTTTCCGCTGTCATTCCATTCACCCATGTCAATCACCAGCCGGTCGTTGGTTGGGTTGGGAAACACCTTGATGGTGTTGCGCTCTTTGAAACCTGCGCTTACATTGGGGTTCGGTAAGCCAAAAGCGTATTCTCCGGTTGCAATGCTGTTGATGGTGATGCGGGCGTGCCCATTGGTTGCCGAGCCCAGCGTGTTCAGGGTCATGTCATCCCAGAGCGTCCATGGGTCGGTAGGTTGTGAGCGATAGAGCATCACAATATCATTCTCGTCGAAATCACTTCCGGGAAGTGCAAAGAGTTCCACATCAAGAAGACTGTTGGCTCCGTTGCGACCGTCAAAATCCATGCGCATGTTCGTGACGAAGCCGGGGTCTGGGATTCCTCCCACGCGCCAGTATCGGTCAGGCGAAACGATGTAAGCGTTGTTCTCAACCGATCCGCCCGGACCTGCCCAGTTGTGCTCTACCCGCAGCGTACTGTTACCCGGAGCTTCCTGTACCAACAGATTTGCAAAGGCATCGTTCATCACAATCATACCAGTAGCGGAAATATCACCTTCCCAAGCAGTAACACCGTAATTCAGTTTCAGGTCGCGGTTCAGGGTGGCGTAAATTGGCGCAAATGGACAACCAACGCTGAGGGTAGTGGTTTCTCCGCTTACAACCACCATTTGTTCGTGAATATTCCAATTCTCGTCCATCAGGCTGAGTGTAATGGGTACCTCCTGGTAGAAATTGTTGGCGGCTCGCAGTCGTTGTTGTATGGTAACTTCTACCGTGTACAGTCCTCCACCTCCTGATACCTCCATCTCATCCACCGAGAACTGCGCCCACCCGGGTTGAAAAATCCAGTCGTCGAAGAAATTGGTGACGTTGATACCCGGAAGGCTGTTCAGGAAATCACGAAGGTCTTCGCTGCTTGCATTCTTAAACGCAAATTCGTCGAGGTAGCCGCGCATGGCATCGAAAAAGAGCGAGTCGCCCAAATATCCGCGCAGCGAATGAGCCATGGCTGCACCTTTGTAGTAAGCGTGTTCGCCATAGGTATGCTCCGGTGGAATTTGGTTCATCGTAAGAAAACCGCCGTCATGAAAATGAGCGCTTTGAAGAATTCTTCGCAGATTTCCTCGAATTCGACTGATGTACGATTCCTCACCTTCAATTATTTCGTATGCCAAAATGGAGAGGAACTCCGCCCAGCCTTCGTTGAGCCACATATCTGCCGGTGTTTTGCAGGTAACAAGGTTTCCGAACCACTCGTGAGCCAGCTCATGGGCCATTACTGATTGAGCAAGGTCGCCCCCTGTAAGTGATTGTGGAAAGGAGATATTGGTTGAATGCTCCATGGCTCCTACGGGAGTGTAGTTGTAACCAATGCGCGGCCAGCGGTAATGGCCAAAGCGCTCCTCAAAACCGTCGAACACGGTTTGCAGATTCTCAAATGCATTCACCATGCTGTTTACATTGTTGGAACCGCCCACAAGGTGCACCGGAATGGTATCGCCGGTGATGGAAGGAAATGCAAAAGTTGCCTGCTCGTATTCGGCCACGGCCACCGAGGCGAGGTAACTCGGAATGGGGTAGTCCATCACCCAGTGAAAGAGTAGGTTTCCGTCGTCGGTTGTTTCGGTTTGTTGAAGGTAGCCGTTGCAATACGCCGCCCGATTAGAGGGAGTGAGAATTTGAAATTCAAAAATGGATTTCTCCACAAAGTTGTCGAAGCACGGAAACCAAACCCGGCCGTAACTCGCCGGCCAATCGGTAAAAGCCACGCCGATGTTGTAGGCAATGTTGCTGTTAAAGTAAAATCCACCGAACCCGGAAGGATCCACCACGTTTCCACCGCGATAGTAAACGATTACCATATCGGAACTACCGCTGTTTATGGGTTCCGGTAACTGGATGTTGAGCAATTCATCCACGTGCGTAAAATTGAGCTGCCCGCTGCTGTGCACCACCGAATCTACCTGCTGACCTTTGAGGTCCAACGGAAGGTTAGCAATACCATCTACCAGGGCCTCAAACTCAATGCTGCACTCCGAGCGAGACTGAAAACTTGAAAAATCAGTGAGGTCAATAAACAGGGTGTGCTTTAGCAGGTTGATGCTATCGCTGATACCCGCATTGGCGGCTGACCGCGCATCGGGCTGGCCCATGCGCCACAGTGGAGCATACTGCTTGTGGTCTTTGCACGTGTGTGAATCCTGGGCCTTGACGAACATAGGTGTCAGTAGGGCAATGCTGATAATCAGGAAGTGAGTGGTGGTTGCTTTGTTGTTCTTCATTGCTTATATGCGAGGCGATCAAGATACCAATAAAATTGGTTGGCAAAAAAATCGCTTGACATTCCAAGAGTTCATGCAACATTTTTCAATTTGGTCGTCTTATTATTGGAAACCCAACAAAAGATCATCCTTGTAAAGGCAAAAGCATCAACCCGGATAACGGGTTCAAACCAAATCTTTGAAAACCTAAACGCATGAAACCATCCCGAGAGCTCTTTGAGTTGGTTAAGTCACTAACCAAGTCAGAAAAGCGATTTTTCAAGCTGACTTCTTCCCTTCAAAGTGGCGACAAGAACTACCTCAAGATTTTTGACGCTATCGATAAGCAAACTGAATACGACGAAGAAAGTATCAAGGAGCAATACCACGGCGAAACCTTTGTAAAGCACTTCCCTTCGGAAAAGAACCACCTGTACAAGCTGATTCTTAAGAGTCTGCGTGCTTATCACTCTGATAATACGGTGAGCTCAGTGCTCAAGCAGGAGATCAAGAACATTGAAATCCTTTACAAGAAAGCCCTTTTTAAGGAATGTAATAAATTTTTATCCCGGGCCAAAAAGACCGCCATTGCTCATGAGAAGTTTTATTATTGGTTTGAACTGCTCAACTGGGAAAAGCTCTTGTTGGAGGAGGCCTATGAGGCCGGAGAGTTTACCCGCGATATTGATGAGCTGATTCAGGAAGAGCAGGAAGTGATTGAAAAGCTGAGAAACCTGGCGGCTTACCACGTGCTTTACAGCAAGATTAATTTCGTGTTTCGAAGTGGAGGTTTTGTGCGAAGTGATGAGGACAGGGCAGTGGTGGAAGAGATTTCCAATCATCCGTTAATCAAAGGAAAAAACACGGCTCTCAGCCACAGGGCGGCAACCATTTGCTACTACATACAGGGGTTTTGCGCCATGGCCAACCGCGATACCCAGCTCAGCTATGAAAAGTTCAGCCGTGTGCGCGAAATTCTTGATCAGAACCCATTGGTGAAGAAAGACGTAGCCCGGAGATATGTGCGCACCCTTAACCAGATCCTTCTCAATCTCATTGACTTGCGGAAAATGGACGAAGCGCGCAAGTTGATTCAAACCATGCGGTCGCTTCCGGCCAACGCGGCCTTTGCCAGTACCGATATTCAGGTGCTGATTTTCAGAGCAACTTATCAGGCCGAGTTGAAGTGGTACCATCAAAAAGGCGATTTTGAAGGAGCCTTGCCGCTCATTGACGAAATCCTGAAAGGTTTTGCTGATTTTGATGATAAGATCAGCAAGGAGCAGCAAATTGTATTTAACTACAGCATTGCGTACACCTATTTTGGCGCTGGAGAGTACTCCAAGGCATTGTACTGGAATAATAAGGTGCTCAATGACAACGAGCCCAACCTGAGGCAGGATATCTACAGCTATGCCCGTCTGTTTAATCTGGCCATCCACTACGAGCTGGGCAATCAGGATTTGATGGAATACATCATTAAATCAACTGCGCGATACCTCAACCGCCGCCAGCGCGATTACCAGATTGAAGTGCTCATTTTGGGATACATGAAAAAAATAGCGAGAAGCCATTTCGAAAAGGACATCAAGCCGCTTTTTGAGAAGTTTTATCTAAACCTGAAAGAAAACATCAACCTGAAAACCGACCGTGTGCTTTTGGAGTACTTCGATTACTTTGCGTGGGCAAAAAGCAAAATAGAGGGCTCGTCATTCGCCGAGTCTGTAAAAGAACGACATGAAAAGGGGCAATTGGTCGGGTGAGATATGAAGTACTGTTAAAGCTGCTGGCTCGACTTTAAATATGGATGGGAAATGGATTTGACAAAAATCAATGCCGGAGAAAATTTGTTCAAGGATGCTGATTTCGGCCTGGCCATGCAGTGGCTGCAAACCCTTGTAGAGGATTTGACGGAAGAGGAAGGCTGGCACTTGCTGATGAAGATTTACAACGAGGGCTTTACAGAAGACCAAAAGGACTCACTCAGAGAACGGAAAAGCAAAAACCCCCTGCTCGTTCCTGCAAACTTCATTACCATCATTAGTATGACCTTTACCGAAATCATTGCCCACAACCAAGGCACGCTCATGTCGTTTGGATATGAGCGAATAAAGGTAAGGTACTACATCGGAGCAGACTAGATAATCTCCTGAGCGAACTGCAGCTCCATTTTGAGGGTTACCTCATCGTGAATGAGGTTGTTTCCCAGATCATCAAAAAAGCGGCCTGAGCCGTAACGAACGTTGAACAGGCTTCGGTCAAACTGCAGCTTTACACTGAATCGCAAGGATTCCTGGCCGTCATGGTGCGAGTGCACCTCTGCTGTTACAGGATGCGAAATGCCCCTGATATTCAAAGTGCCATCCAGTGAAAAGGAGTCGTCAAAAATGTTGCCTGACGTGCCGGTAGGACGAAAAACCGCCACAGGAAATTCTGTAACGTTAAAGAAATCGTCGGATACCAGGTGAGAGCGGAGTTTTTCATTGCGTCCGGCATCATCAATATCATCAACGGCAATACTATTCATGTCGATACGTACCACCCCGTCGGTAATCACTCCGTCTGTAACAGCTAAACGCCCATCCAGAACTTTCACGGTGCCATTGTGGTTACCGCCAACTTTGCTTGCATACCAGGCCACTTCTCCGCGGGTATAGTTGTAAGCTGAGGCCTCCCCCACCACTTTCACATCGGCGGGAACCATGTTTGAGGTTTTCTTGTCCATTTTGAAAGAGGTTCCTGTACTGCCGGTTCTGTCGCTTGCAGGACTGTGATCACCATGACCGTAAAACTGGCCGAGTAAGGGAGCAATCACCAGACCTACCAGGCAGGTAAGCTTGATGAGGATGTTCATTGAAGGGCCTGAAGTGTCTTTGAAGGGGTCTCCAACCGTATCACCGGTTACAGCGGCTTTATGTGCATCCGAGCCTTTGTAGGTCATTTCACCGTCAATCATCACACCGGCTTCAAACGATTTTTTGGCGTTATCCCAGGCGCCTCCGGCGTTGTTCTGGAAGATGGCCCAGAGCACACCCGATACGGTTACACCTGCCATGTAAGCACCCAGTGCTTCAGGGCCCATGATGAATCCTACCAATACGGGGGTAATAATGGTAATGGCACCCGGAAGCATCATTTCCTTGATGGCTGCATTGGTTGAGATCTCCACACATTTGGCGTACTCGGGTTTGCCGGTACCTTCCATAATGCCAGGTATTTCTTTGAACTGTCGACGTACTTCTTTCACCATTTCCATGGCAGCTTTACCCACCGAATTCATGGCGAGAGCCGAGAATACCACGGGAATCATACCGCCGATAAACAGCGCCGCAAGCACATGTGCTTTAAAAATGTTGATACCGTCAATGCCTGTAAACACGACATAAGCAGCGAAAAGCGCCAAGGCGGTAAGTGCTGCTGATGCGATGGCAAATCCTTTTCCGATGGCTGCGGTGGTGTTTCCTACCGAGTCCAGAATGTCAGTTTTTTCACGAACCTCTTTGGGAAGGCCGCTCATCTCGGCAATACCTCCGGCGTTGTCGGCAATGGGTCCAAATGCATCAATGGCGAGTTGCATAGCGGTAGTGGCCATCATGGCCGAAGCGGCGATAGCTACACCGTAAAACCCTGCCAGTGCGTAGGCACCCCAGATTGCACCGGCAAAGAGCAGGATGGGAGCAAAGGTTGAGAGCATGCCTGTAGCAAGTCCTGCGATTACGTTTGTCGCGTGGCCGGTACTTGATTTTTGAACAATATCCATCACAGGCTTTTTACCCATTCCGGTGTAGTATTCCGTAAAATAGGAAATGGCACCACCCACGGTGAGCCCTACGAGTACGGCACCAAACACGCGAATGGTATCAATGTCCTTCACGCCTTCACCGAAGTAGTAGATGCTGATGCTATCGGGCAGAATCAGGTCAATGGCAAAGTAAGCAGCTACAGCGGTGAGAATAATTGATCCCCAGTTTCCGCGGTTCAACGCACTTTGAACTTCTGCTTCTTTGGCGTTGTCGTCCTTGATTTTGATAACCAGGGTTCCGATAATACTGAAAATGATTCCTAACCCAGCAATGATAAGTGGCAAAAGAATGGGGCTGATACCTCCAAAACCGTCGTCGGTAATTGAGCCACCCATGTCGCTAATCACATAGTTGCCGAGCACCATGGCCGCGAGTACGGTAGCTACATAAGAACCGAAAAGGTCGGCACCCATACCGGCCACGTCTCCCACGTTGTCTCCCACGTTGTCTGCAATGGTAGCTGGGTTTCTGGGGTCATCCTCCGGAATACCGGCCTCTACCTTACCTACAAGGTCAGCGCCTACGTCGGCAGCTTTGGTGTAAATACCACCACCTACACGGGCAAACAGGGCAATAGATTCAGCACCGAGTGAGAATCCGGCGAGCGCCTCCAGAACGATGGTCATGTCGTTGGTGTTGGTCCATTCGCCCCCCATAAGCCACGCAAAAAGCACGATAAAAAGCACGCTCAGTCCAAATACAGCCAAACCTGCCACACCAAGTCCCATTACGGTACCTCCGTTGAAAGAAACAGCCAGTGCCTTCTTGAGGCTGGTTCTGGCTGCCTGCGTGGTACGCACATTGGCCGCAGTTGCGATTCGCATACCTATATTACCTGCAATGGCGCTAAAGGATGCGCCAATCACAAAAGCAACTACAATAAACCAGTGCGAGTGGGGTACGAGAAAAGAAATCACCCCGAGCAAAATACCTGCAATCACCACAAAAATCGAGAGCACGCGGTACTCCGCAGCAAGAAACGCCATGGCTCCCTCGCGTATGTGCTTGGCCAGCCCCTTCATGTTATCGTCACCGGCATCCTGGGCGTTTACCCATTTTGCTTTTACAGCCATTACAATAAGTCCGATGATGGCCATAAGCGGCACCAGGTACAAAAAGCTTGTCATATCAATTGGATTTAGGTTCGTTCAATTTTCGGTCGGCAAAAATAGACTTTTTCACCTATGTAAAGGATAACAGGCAAAGAACGCCAGGGCAAACGCATTTAGAATATCAATCCAGAAGCTGTCAATAAAGATACTTGCCGACGGCTTTACCTCTTGAGAGGTATCAGGTTGGTGTCAACTTTTTTTTGGAACTTCACTTTAGTGTTGATATTCAATTTCTTTGCGCTCGTTGCGCCAGCCTGCCGCTGGCAGGCCTCCTATTGCGTTCCTTGCGGTTAAGAATTTTTACCGCCTGCCATGCCGCAGGCAGGCGCGAAGTACGCAAGGGAGACTTCTCATTCAAAATCACTTTTTGTTGTTATTAAATCTAAACAGTTTTAAGTGCGTTTGCCCTGCAAAGAACGCGCTCAGGCGCTTTGAAACTTAACTGTGGGGTAACAGGGAAAATTCCCGCTTACCGGTAGCTCACGTCTTTTGCTGCGCGTACCACGTCGCCCACATTGGGCATGGCTTCATCTATAAGCGAAGTAGAGAATGCAAAGGGCGTATCCGCCATGGTTACTCTGCGGATGGGAGCGTCCAGATAATCGAATGCGTGACGTTGCACCCGGTAAGAAATTTCAGACGACACGGAAGATACCGGCCAGCTTTCTTCCAGAATTACAAGACGATTGGTCTTTTGTACTGATTTCACAATGGTCTTAATGTCCAGCGGGCGGATGGTGCGCAGGTCAATCAATTCGGCAGAGATACCCTCTTTCTGGAGTTCATCCACCGCCTGATGCGCGGTTTTCATGATTTTTCCGAACGAAACAATGGTCACATCACTCCCCTCGCGAACCACATCAGCCACGCCAATCGGAATCAGGTATTCGCCTTCCGGAATTTCACCTTTGTCGCCGTACATTTTTTCGGATTCCATCACCAAAACCGGGTCGTTGTCGCGAATGGCAGACTTTAGCAGCCCCTTGGCGTCGCGTGGGTTGGAAGGAGTTACCACTTTAAGCCCCGGAAAGTGCGAGTACATAGCCTCAAAGCTCTGCGAGTGGGTGGCTGCGAGCTGGCCGGCCTGTCCGTTGGGGCCTCTAAACACTATGGGTACCCCAATCTGTCCGCCCGACATTTGCAGCATCTTGGCTGCACAGTTGATAATCTGGTCAGCGGCAAGCACGGCAAAGTTCCACGTCATGTACTCCACAATGGGGCGCAGGCCATTCATTGCAGCTCCCACGGCAATTCCGGTAAAGCCCAGCTCAGCGATGGGAGTGTCAATAACGCGCCTGGGGCCGAATTCATCGAGCATTCCCTTACTGGCTTTGTAGGCACCGTTGTATTCGGCTACCTCTTCGCCCAAAAGAAAAACATTGGGATCTCTTCTCATTTCCTCGCTCATGGCCTCAGCCACAGCTTCTCTGAACTGTACCGTTCTCATGGTTTCTTGAATTGAACCGCAAAAGTAGAAAATATGCCTTGTAATAAGGTTGCAATGGTGATATTTCAATTGCCAAACAAAGCAAAGTTTCGGATGTTTTAAAGTGAAAACAACGAAGTGCGTCGCCCGACACATAAGACCAAAACCGAGGTTTCAGTTGCTGAAATTTGGTTACTTTTGACGCGATTTTTTAGAACCCTGAAAACGTTATGAAAATACTCGTATGCATCAGTAAAGCACCGGATACCACATCCAAAATTGCTTTCACCGATAACAACACCCGCTTTGATGAAAACGGTGTTCAGTTTATTGTTAATCCCTACGATGAGTGGTATGCTCTTGTGCGCGGATTGGAACTGAAGGAAGCCAATGGCGGCTCCGTGACCATTGTCACCGTTGGAAAAGCCGACGCTGAGCCCATCATGCGCAAGGCGCTGGCCATTGGAGCCGATGAAGCGGTGCGCATTGACTCCGACCCGACCGATGCACTTTTTGTAGCCAAGCAAATCGCAGCACATGCCAAAGAAGTAGGCTACGATATGATTCTCACGGGAAAAGAAACTATTGACTACAATGGTTCACAGGTGGGTGGCATGATTGCAGAGCTGCTCGACTGGCCTTATCTGTCGCTGGCCATTAAACTGGAGATGAACGGCAGCACGGCATCCATTACCCGCGAGGTGCAAGGAGGCACCGAAGACGTGGAGGTAAACGGCTCGTTTGTGCTCAGCGCCGCAAAAGGAATGGCAGAGCAGCGAATCCCGAACATGCGCGGTATCATGGCTGCCCGCACCAAGCCGCTCCAGGTAAAGCCGGCAGCGGATACAACTATTCATACCCAGATTGCGTCTTACACCCTTCCACCGGCCAAAGGCGATTGTAAATACGTGGACGCTGAAAATGCAGCACAGCTCATCGAAATGCTCCACAAAGAAGCCAAGGTTATTTAATCCATTCAAAAGACTTGTTAAGATGAAAGCGATTGTTTTTGCAGATCATAAATCAGGAAAAATTACCAAGGCCGGTTTGGAGGCCATCAGCTACGCCAAAGGCATGGGTGCCGAGCCGATAGTGGTGTCTTACGGAAGCCTCGAAGGTGATGGCGGTGCCGGTAGTGCGGGTGCAGCCGAAGTTGTGGTTGCCACGGCTATTCAGCAATTCGACGGCCAGAAACTTACCCGTTTGGTGGTCAAGATGGCCGAAGAAAAAGGCGCTAACGTGATGATTACCTCTCACGACCACGCCGGAAAAATGGTAGCTCCCCGCGTAGCTGCGCGTTTGGACGTGGCCATGATTTCAGGAGCAACAGCACTGCCGTCCAATAGCAACGTGCGCAAGAATGTTTTCAGTGGAAAGGCCATGGCCGACGTGAACCTGAAAACCGACAAGCAGGTCATTACGGTGATGCCCAACTCAGTGGGAATCACACAGACCGATGCAACAGCCAATGTTTCTACTACCGATTTCGACGGCGGAAACAGCGCTGTTACCGTAAAAGCATTTCACCCGCTGAGCACCGATGGCTCGGTTCCTTTGCCTGAGGCAGAACTGGTAGTGTCAGCAGGCCGCGGGTTGAAAGGTCCCGAAAACTGGGACATGATTGAAGAACTTGCCAAAGAACTGGGTGCAACTACTGCCTGCTCGCGCCCTGTTGCAGATTCAGGCTGGCGACCGCACCACGAGCACGTTGGGCAAACCGGTGTAGCCATTCGCCCGAACCTCTACATCGCCGTTGGAATATCAGGAGCAATTCAGCACCTGGCTGGTGTAAACGCATCGAAAACCATAGTGGTGGTGAACACCGACCCCGAAGCTCCTTTCTTTAAATCAGCTGATTATGGCATTGTAGGCGATGCTTTTGACGTGGTGCCCAAACTTATTGAGGCAGTAAAAGAGTTCAACGCGAACAAATAAGTTCTTATCTTAGAGCCTTCGCCCCGAAATGCACTTGGGGGAGACCTGCCTTATGGAGAAAATTGCGCTTGACATTATCGGACTGAGCTACAGCCAAACACAAAATGGCGCTTACGCCTTGTTGTTGGCCGAGCGAAACGGTGCCCGCAGATTGCCCGTTATTATCGGTGGATTTGAGGCGCAGGCCATCGCTGTGGAAATCGAAAAAATGACTCCAAGCCGCCCGCTTACCCACGACTTGTTTAAGCGCCTGGCCGAAACTTTCAGAATTGAAGTGCTGGAAGTGATTATCTACAACCTGGTGGAAGGAATCTTTTTTGCCAAAGTGGTTTGCCGCGAAGAAGGCTCAGACGAAATCCAGGAAATTGATGCCCGTACCTCCGACGCTGTGGCCATTGCCGTGCGCTTCAAGGCTCCTATTTTTACTTACGAGTTTATTCTTGATTCAGCAGGAGTGATTCCCGATGAATCAGAGGAAGAAGCGGAAGAGAAAGCAATGCAACAGGATGAGGTGCTTGCATCCTCCACTTCCTCGTCAGATATGTCTGTTGAAGAACTCGAAGAGCAGCTTGCGGCAGCCATTGAACGCGAGGATTACGAAGCGGCTTCGCGCCTGAGGGATGAGATTTCCCGAAAAAAGGGCGAAAACTGAGCACAAACCTGCGGCTTGTTTGCCGACTTCGTCCTGAACAGAGTCTGTCCACACTGGTGATTGCAACGCCTAGAATGGACTTTTAGGACAAACACTAATTACTATCTTGCCCCCAATTTGATGCACCTATCCCAATGGAGATATTGAGGGGAGTTACTGGGCTGCTTTTTCTGGTAGCCTTGGCGTGGGTTTTTTCTGCGAAGCGAAAAGCCGTGTCGTGGCCGCTGGTGGCCAAGGGTATGATTTTTCAAATTGTACTGGCCCTGTTGATTATTAAGGTGGATGCTGTTCAGGTGGGCTTTGAATACGTGGCGCGCGCCTTCGTAAAGGTAATTTCCTTTACCGATTTCGGTTCTGACTTTCTCTTCACCAGTTTTGTGGATGGTAAAGTGGCCGCAGGCCTGATGAATTTTGCCTTTCGCGTGCTGCCCACTATTGTGTTTTTCTCGGCGCTATCATCCTTGCTTTACTACCTGGGAGTGCTGCAATGGGTGGTGTATGCCTTTGCCTGGCTGATGAAGCGAACACTGAAACTTTCCGGTGCGGAAAGCCTGGCCGCCGCCGGAAACATTTTTCTCGGCCAAACTGAATCACCCCTGCTTGTAAAGCCCTATCTCAACAACATGTCGCGCTCCGAAATTATGTGTCTCATGACCGGGGGAATGGCCACCATTGCCGGCGGAGTGCTCGCTTCTTACATCAACTTTTTGGGTGGCGATGATCCGGTGCAGAAAACTCTTTTTGCCAAACACCTGCTTACGGCGTCCATTATGTCGGCACCGGCGGCTGTGGTCATGGCCAAAATCCTCATCCCCGAAAGAGATATTGTGGATGACTCTATGGCCATCTCTCGCGAAAAAATGGGCACCAACGTACTGGAGGCTGTTGCAAACGGAACCACTGATGGACTAAAACTGGCTGTGAATGTAGCTGCCATGCTGCTCGTGTTTACCGCGTTCATCTACCTCGGAAACTACATTCTCGGAGACATCATCGGACATTTTACCGGCCTCAACGACATCATCGCTGCCAACAGCCGCTACGACCAGCTTTCGTTTCAGTTTATACTGGGTTACATTGGCGCACCGGTGGCATGGCTTATTGGTGTGCCTCCGGCCGATATGGTGCTGGTAGGGCAGTTGCTGGGTGAAAAGACCATCCTCAATGAGTTCTACGCCTACGTAACACTTGGGCAGATGAAAGATGGCATGGTGTTCAGCAACGACCGCTCCATCATTATGGCAACCTACGTGCTGTGTGGCTTTGCGAATTTCGCCTCCATCGGAATCCAGATTGGTGGTATCGGTACCTTAATCCCCAACCGAAAAGACCTCCTTGCACAACTGGGTGTACGTGCCCTTATTGGTGGTACCCTGGCCTGCCTCTCTACCGCTGCCATTGTAGGGATGATGATCTGACCTGCGCTTTGAGGCAAAAAAAAACCGCCTCCCCCGATATGCCGGGAGAGACGGTTTTTTCAAATGGCCTTTATCAGGCGTCTTTCTTGCCGAGCATCAGCAACTCGTCGCATACCACCTGGGTGCTGTAGCGGGTGTTGCCTTCCTTGTCGGTGTACTGGCGGGTTTCCAGCTTTCCGGTGATGGCCACTTCCTGACCTTTGCGCAGGTACTTGCCCGCAATCTCTGCGGTCTTTCCCCAGGCAATTACGTTGTGCCACTGAGTGTCTTCCACCTGCTCGCCCTTGTTGTTGCGGTAGCGCTCGCTGGTTGCGATTGACATACGCGCCATCTGGCCGTTGTCAAAGGTTTTTACTTCGGGCTCTGCGCCCAATCGTCCGATCAATTGTACTTTGTTACGCATGTTCATAACATCAGGTATTAAGGGTTTAACATTTTTGATTTGCTGTCCGGTTTTGTTGTTTGGACGATGCAAAGAGCGGCAATCGGGCTAACCCAAGTCGTATATCAAGTGTATGTAGTCGTATGTAAGCGTTTCAATACGGCTTTTGCCCCGTAGAATAATGGTTTTTGCAAAAACGGAAAATGTGTGAAAAAAGAGCTTGTTCCTTATTTGGCTCTTTATTTCTGCCCTCGAAACAAAAAAAAGCGCCCTCATGCGGAGGGCGCTTCCTGATATTATTGAAAATTAAACCGGGGGCTCATTGATACTTCAGATCAAATCGGTCCAGGTCCATCACTTTGGTCCATGCGGCTACAAAGTCGCGCACAAACTTTTCTTTTGCGTCGTGGCTACCGTAAACTTCTGCAAGCGCCCGCAGTTCTGAATTGGATCCAAACACGAGGTCTGCGCGGGTAGCTGTCCAGACAAGTTCACCACTTTTTCGGTCGCGACCTTCAAACAACTCATTGGTTTCGTTGGTGGGTTTCCACTCGGTGCGCATATCGAGCAGGTTCACAAAGAAATCGTTGGTGAGATGATCTTTTTTATCGGTAAACACTCCGTGCTTTGAGCCGTCATAGTTGGTGTTCAGCACGCGCATTCCACCTACAAGCACGGTCATTTCGGGTGCGGTAAGGGTAAGCAGCTGGGCCTTGTCAATCAGCAGGGCCTCTGTTGAAACGGTGTAGCGGGTTTTCAGGTAGTTTCTAAAACCATCGGCAATGGGTTCCAGCAATTCAAACGAAGCCACATCGGTTTGATTCTGCGTGGCATCCGTACGTCCGGGCGTAAAAGGCACCGCAATGTTGTAACCCGCATTTTTGGCGGCTTGCTCAACACCTGTATTTCCGGCAAGTACAATGAGGTCGGCCATCGACACTTTGCGGTCTTTGGATTTCCCGTTAAAGTCCTTCTGCACTTTTTCGAGTTCGCGAATCACCTTGTTGAGCTGCTCGGGGTTGTTTACCTGCCAGTTGCGCTGAGGAAGCAAGCGAACACGCGCGCCGTTGGCACCTCCGCGGCGGTCAGAATCGCGATAGGTAGAGGCCGAAGCCCATGCTGCACCAACCATTTCGCTGATGTTCAGGTTGGTTTTCAGGATGGCGTCTTTCAGTTGACGAATATCGCCATCGTTAATAAGTCCGTAATCGCGTGCCGGAATGGGGTCTTGCCATATCAGGTCTTCACCCGGAGCCTCAGGGCCGAGGTATGCGCTGCGCGGGCCCATGTCGCGGTGAGTAAGTTTGAACCACGCCTTGGCAAAGGCTTCGGTAAACTCGTCGTGGTTTTCGTAAAAACGGCGCGAAATCTTTTCGTACTCGGGGTCAAAGCGCAATGAGAGGTCGGTGGTGAGCATGGTGGGCTTGTGCTTTTTGTCGGGGTCAAAGGCGTCGGGGTAATCGGCCTCCGCGTCTTTGGCCACCCACTGGTGCGCACCGGCCGGGCTTTTGGTAAGCTCCCATTCGTGCTCAAAAAGCGACTTAAAAAATCCGCGGCTCCATTCGGTTGGGGTCTTTACCCAGGTTACTTCCAGTCCTGAAGTAATGGCATCGCCTGCTTTTCCGCTGCCGTGGGTGCTGGTCCAGCCAAATCCTTGTTCTTCAATCCCGGCTGCTTCCGGCTCCGGACCAACATGTGAAGGGTCGCCGGCACCGTGAGACTTACCAAAGCTATGACCTCCGGCAATGAGCGCAACGGTTTCCTCATCGTTCATTCCCATTCTGCCGAATGTTTCGCGAATGTCGTGTGCAGCGGCCACTGGGTCGGGATTGCCGTTAGGGCCTTCGGGGTTCACATAAATAAGCCCCATTTGTACTGCCGCAAGCGGGTTTTGGAGTTCACGGTCGCCTGAGTAGCGCTTGTCGCCGAGCCACTCTCCCTCCGGCCCCCAGTACACGTGCTCTTCGGGCTCCCATACATCTTCGCGGCCTCCTGCAAATCCGTAGGTCTCAAATCCCATGGATTCCAATGCCACGTTTCCGGTGAGAATCATCAAATCGGCCCATGAAATGGCATTGCCGTACTTCTGTTTGATGGGCCAGAGCAACCGGCGGGCTTTGTCGAGGTTGGCGTTGTCGGGCCAGCTGTTGATGGGTGCAAAACGCTGCTGTCCGGCACGTGATCCCCCGCGGCCATCGCCTGTTCGATACGTACCGGCGCTGTGCCACGCCATGCGGATAAACAGTCCGCCGTAGTGGCCAAAGTCGGCTGGCCACCAATCTTCTGACTGGGTCATCAATTCCTCAAGGTCTTTTTTCAGCGCCGCGTAGTCGAGTTTTTGAAAAGCATCGGCGTAGTTGAAGGCATCGTCCATCGGGTTCGACATGGATGAGTTCTGACGAAGAATGTGAAGGTTCAGCTGGTTGGGCCACCAGTCGCTATTGCTCCGCCCCATGCCAATTACTCCGTGCGTAGGGACTTCTTTGACTGCTTTGCCTGCGTCAGCGGGGCGTGATGCGTCATGTGCTTTGGAACCACGTGCGCTGGCTTCTTCGGATGTTGGGGCGCCCGCGGTTTTTCCTGTAACCGGGCATACTGCGCCGTCCTGCGCATAAACGGAAAAGGAAAGCAGCAATCCCGAAAGTAAGACGAGTTTTTTCATTGCTATGTAGTTTTTTGGTTGTGAATACTTTTTTGTTGAAGGCAAAGCTACTGGTTGGGCATGACCCTGCCCAATGGCTGAGCTGATGGTAAGATAGAGAAAATGTATGAAGCCACGGCATGTTATTGAGTCCTTTCTGCAATGTCTATTTTTACGGGCAAAGAACTGTCATGAAATACATCTGTTTGTCTGTTGTTTTGGCCTTTTTAGTCAGCGCTTGCGAGTCCCTGCAACAGGAAGTTTCAAAACAACAGGATCCGCAAATACCGTCGCAGGAATACCTTGTTGCAGCAACATTATGGGTGCAGCACTCAGCGGAGTACCGCGCTCTATGCTACCAGGCTTACGAATGGGCCGGGTGGCGACTGCAGAATATTTTACAGGATGAGCCTTCTCAACCCGCGGTGATTCTCGACCTGGATGAAACGGTGCTCGACAACAGTGCTTTTACCGGATGGCAGATTGAGAACGACGAGCCTTTCAGCTATGAAAGCTGGGCGCAATGGACGGCCCTTGCCGAAGCACTTGAGGTTCCGGGTGCGGGTGATTTTCTTAGGATGGCCGATTCTCTTGGCGTAACATTGTTCTACGTTTCAAACCGCGATACGTCTGCGTTGCAGGAAACCATCCGAAACATGGAGCAATTCAATATGCCCCAACTTAAACCTGAGCATTTCCTGCTCAAAACCCACACCTCGGGCAAGGAAGACCGCAGGGCCGAAATTGAAAGCCGGGGCTACGATGTGGTACTTTTAATCGGCGATAACCTGGGTGATTTTCACGAGCAGTGGGATAAAGCAGATACAGCCACCCGCCAGAGACATACCGATGAATCGCGAAGCAGGTTTGGCTATGACTACATTGTGTTGCCCAACCCCATTTACGGTACATGGGAGGGAGCGCTGTACAACTACGATCGCAGTTTGAATGACGCCCAGCGCGATGCTATCCGCAAAAAAGTACTGCGCGTGGCGCCGTTATGAGGGGAATATCTAACGATTCGTGGTTGAATCTGCAGCCGTGAAATCAATCAGAAACTCGATTTCCACTTTGCGGTCGAGTGGATTGGGCTCCTGAGATTTATTGTCGCCGAGGTAATTCAATACCATGCGCGAGTTGTCAATGCCCGAGAGGGCGATGTAATCGCGTACGCGCTGCGCCCGCATTCGGCTCAGAAGAATGTTGTGCTCGGGGTTACCAGTGCGATCGGCAAAACCGGTAATCATGACCTTGTAGTTGCGGTTGCGCATGAGTCCGGCAACGATTTCATTCATAATAACCTGATGCTGAAGGGTGAGCTCGGCGCTGTTTCGTTCAAAAATCAGGGCAACAGGCTGCAGTTTGCGCGCAGAGGAGCTTCCGGATTCTGCGCCGGTTTTCAACTCGCTGATCATCTGGTGAATTTCGTCAATCTGCTGTTGGAGCCGCGCTTCTGATTCGCGCTGTGCTGCAGGTTGGGTGCGCAGTTCGTTAATCTGGCTTTGCATATCCTCAAATCGGTCATTATACTTCTCCATCAACCGGTTGTTTTGCTCAAGAAGGGTGAGGATACGTTCGTTGAAGTCGCGCTGTGCGGGCTCAACGGCAGCGGTGGCGGCGGGTTGTTTGAGGTCGAGTTTCAGGGGAGGAGGCTCCGGCACATATTCGGGCTCAACACCAAACTCCATAGGAGGAATTTGCTGGTTTTTTCGGAATACGGGTTCTGGCGGAGAATCGAGTTTGGCAATACGCTGGTTGATGGCGGCAATCAAGTGGTGGGGAGCTTCGGGCAGCTCAAAAAGGGAGTCAATGAGCATCATCACCTCTTGCTTGTTGGAGCGTTCCACGCGTGCCATCAGCTGTTCGCTGCGGTCTTTTGGCTCGGGCTCCGCAGTAGTGAGCAGCCTTCCGTGCATGTCGATGGGAGCGGGGTGGTCCTCGAGCACTTCCTCAAGCTCCCGATAGGCCAGACCTTTAAAGTCAATCAGCTGCCTTTGCAAGGTGTAGTGACCAACCCGAGTGCCTGTGGCCGGTGAGGTGGGTTGCTGGTAGTCTATGTCTCGGCCGCTCAGCGAGTGAAGGGCGTGCAATTGCTTTTCGAGCCGGCCCGAAAACCCCCAGAAGGCCTCCGATGCCGGGTGCTGGTAAAACCCCAGAACGTGTTGCACCAACTCATTAATCCTCGCAAAATCCTCATCGCGGCTTCGCTTGAATTGCACCTTTCCGGTACTCCAGTCCAGCATTTCGTCGAGGTAAAACGAAAGGGAGTAATCCACGAGATCCATCACGCGCTCTTCGGGCTTTACGGCCCGCACAGTGTAATGGTTTACAATGTATCGGTGCTCTGTACTTCCCGCAAGTATAAAATCTTGTGCGCCCACACCGGCAGTATCGCCGTGGTAGTGATTTACCACGGTAACCTGCTGCGATTGCCCTGGCTGTGCCATGTACAGCATTAGCAAAGCGGTTGATATGTAGGGCGCTATCCTCATGGGAGGGCGGTCATTGTCAAGTCTGCAAAGTACAAATGTGCTCGGTGCCTACGACAGTAACAACCTACAAATTTTCAAACAGTTGATGTTGATTTGTTCACAATCCAAAAACCTCCCCTGTTCAGATTTTCGGAATCGGGTGCATACCGCATGTGTTCGGCGCATTGAGCCAAGGAACGGTTTGTTTACAGCTGTTTGCAGTTGGCGGGGTGCAAGATGCAAGGCAACCATTTTAGGTGCCTCCCGTCTATACCAAAGAAGCCGACACATAAACAACGGTTGAGGCGGCTTGTAAACAAACAGAAAAATTAAAGCTATGGAAACGATGAACGGATTAGTTGAATTCTTTGCCGGACTTTACCAGTCGCTCTACGCATTTATGGGTGACGGACTGTTTATCACGCTGGCTGTTTTTGCCTTTATTGCGATTGTTGCTCAATGGAGACTCTATGAAAAAGCCGACCTCCCAGGATATGCTTGTCTGGTTCCTGTCTGGAACGTGGCCATCTTCCTGAAGTTGTTGGGCCGTCCCTGGCAGCACATGTTTTACCTGCTTATTCCGGTGTACAACATGTACTTTATGGTGAAACTGTACATTGAACTCTGCCACTGCTTCGGCAAGCGCAACATTGTGGATTACGTATTGGTAATCCTGTTCAATGGCTTTTATATCCTGAACCTGGGTCTATCGTACGAAGAGAAGTACTACGGCCCCGTTTACGGCAAGTCAGCCGCCGAAGGCAACAAAGAGGTTGCTTCGGCGCAATTGGCCTAGGCGCTCTCAACGATTTGTCGAGCGGCACGAAGCGCAGCTTCGATGCCGCTCGTGTTTTTTCCACCCGCTGTGGCAAAGAAGGCTTGCCCGCCGCCTCCGCCCTGAATGTGCGTGGCGATTTCGCGAATGATTTTGCCAGCGTTGAACCCCGCGTTTACCGCTTCATCGCCCAGTACCAGGGTCAGCACTGCTTTGTCATCACTCTCAGAGGCGAGCACCAGAAAAAGTTGAGGCAGCTCATTGCGAAGCTGAAAACACAAATCCTTGGCGGCACCTGCATCCAAATCGGCTTTTTGCGCAGCGAATAGCACGCTGCCTACACTTTCAAGCTTTTGCTTTAACTCGTCTTTGAGGTTGGCCGCACCGGCTTTGCGCGCTTTATCCACTTCCTTTTGAAGTTTCGCATTTTGCTCTTGCAGACCGGCAATGCCTTTGAGTGGGTCGTTGTGATTTTTCAGCGTTTCGCGCACTTTGTTCAGCAGCTCCATTTCCTGCTTTAAGTAGTTGCGCGCAGCCGCTCCGGTCAGCGCTTCTATCCTGCGTATTCCGGCGGCAATACCCGACTCACCCACAATCTTAAACAGGCCGATGTTTCCCGTTCCGGGCACGTGACAGCCTCCGCACAACTCGCGCGACTCGCCAAATTCAATCATTCTTACGGTATCGCCGTACTTTTCGCCAAAAAGTGCCATTGCCCCCCGCCTCAGCGCTTCTTCCTGCGGAATGTCGCGGTACTCCTGAAGCGGCAGGTTGCTTTCAACAGCGTTGTTCACCATGTCTTCAATACGCTCCAGCTCCTCAGTGCTCACTTTGCTGAAATGTGAAAAGTCGAACCGCAGATAGTCGGGATGAACCAACGAACCTTTTTGCTGCACGTGCGTGCCCAATACCTCGCGCAATGCGTGGTGCAACAAGTGTGTGGCACTGTGATTGGCTGCAGTAGTACCGCGTTTTTGCGCGTCAACATAAGCGGTAAATACTGCCGATGGGTCCTTGGGTAGTTTATCGGCAAAGTGAACAATGAGGTTGTTTTCACGACGGGTGTCGAGAATTTCAACACGCTCGTTGGCGTTTTCAATACGGCCCGTGTCGCCTACCTGCCCGCCGCCTTCAGGGTAAAACGGAGTGCGGTTCAGCACAAGCTGGTACTGCTTCTTTTTCTTCACCGTCACCTCGCGGTAGCGCGTGATATGTACTTCGGAGGAAAGGTGGTCGTAGCCCACAAACTCCACGTCGGGGTTGTTGGAAACTAACACCCAGTCTGCGGTTTCAATAGCCGTTGCGGCTCTTGAGCGCTCTTTCTGGCGGTTCAGTGCAGCCTCAAATCCCTGCATGTTCACCGTCCAACCTGCTTCCGACAGAATCAGGGCAGTGAGGTCAATGGGGAAGCCATAGGTATCGTAAAGCTCAAAAGCGGTCTCACCATCCAGTTCTTTGGTGTTTCCTTTTTGTAGCAGTTCCTCAATGCGTGAGATTCCTTTTTCGAGGGTGCGCAAAAAGGTTTCTTCCTCCTCACGAATCACGTTTTCAATGAGATTTCTCTGTGCTTTGAGCTCGGGAAAAGCATCGCCCATTTGGCCTTCAAGCACTGCTACAAGCTTATGCAAAAAGGGCTCGCGCAGGTTGAGGAATGAGAAGGCATAGCGCACCGCCCTGCGCAGAATCCTTCGGATAACGTAGCCTGCCCCCGTGTTGGATGGAAGTTGACCGTCGGCGATGGCAAAGGCAATGGCCCGGATGTGGTCGCTTACCACTCTGAATGCCACGTCCTGCTTGCTGTTTGAGGCCCCGTAGCCCATTTCGCATTGTTTTTCGATGGCCTCAATCAGGGGTTGAAAAACGTCGGTATCGTAGTTGCTTGTTTTACCTTGCAGAGCCATGGCGAGGCGCTCAAGCCCCATACCCGTATCAATGTGCCTTTTGGGCAACGGATGCAACGAACCATCAGCTTTTCGGTTCATCTCCATAAACACCAGGTTCCAGACTTCCACCACCTGTGGGTGATCACGGTTTACCAGTTCGGCCCCGGGGGTGTTTTTTCGCTCCTCTTCGAGGCGCAGGTCAATGTGGATTTCTGAGCACGGTCCGCAGGGTCCTGTTTCGCCCATTTCCCAGAAATTGTCTTTTTTGTTTCCCGGAAGAATACGCGAAGGCTCTACAAAGCGCTCCCATAATTGGCGCGCTTCATCGTCGGCGGGTAGTTTTTCGGCTTCATCACCTTCAAATACTGTAACATAGAGTAGATTCGGGTCAATGCCGTACACGTCAGTGAGCAGTTCCCAGGCCCAGGCAATGGCTTCGTCTTTGTAATAGTCTCCAAATGACCAGTTTCCGAGCATCTCAAACATGGTGTGGTGGTAGGTGTCCACACCCACCTCTTCCAGGTCGTTGTGTTTTCCCGATACGCGCAGGCATTTTTGGGTATCCGCGATGCGCGGGTACCTGGCCGGCTCATTGCCTAAAAAGATGTCTTTAAAGGGGTTCATGCCTGCATTGGTGAACATCAACGTCGGGTCATTTTGAATGACCATCGGAGCGGAAGGCACAATGGTGTGGCCTTTTGAAGCGAAAAAATCGAGGAATTTCTGGCGGATAGCGCGAACTTTCATCTGTTGCAGAGCGGGTTATTTCTAAAGAATCGTTAAGGCCGTCTAAAAGGAGGGGGAGCAAAATTAGATTATTTTTACTTTTGCGGCCACAAGCCGCATAGCGTTAGTGCCACTAATCTCCCTGAATGTCCAAAGTTCGTTACAAGTATAACCCCAGCACCTTAAACTACGAAAAGGTTGAGGTAACCACGCGAGACCGACTTCGCACCCTTGCTTCCTACATGGTTCTGGGTCTCTTTTTTGCTGCCTTAATCCTGCTTGTGTCGTACACCTTTTTTGATTCACCCAAGGAAAAGATGCTGCGCAGGGAAAATGCTTTTCTGCGCAGCCAGTACGAATTGCTGAACAAAGATCTGAGCAGGGTAGAGCGCGTGCTTGCCGATATTGAGAATCGCGACGACAACATCTACCGAACCATATTTGAAGCTGAGCCCATCTCTCAAAACGTGAGAAACATGGGTGTGGGAGGTATCAATCGCTACCAGCACCTTGAGGGCTACAGCATGAGTGATTTGGTGATTGACACCCGCTACCAGTTAGATCGTCTCGAAAAGCGTTTGTACATCCAGTCAAAGTCGTTTGATGAGGTGATTGACCTCGCCAAAAACAAGGAATTGCTGCTTGCATCCATTCCCGCGATTCAGCCTGTGAACAACAAGGAGCTGAAGCGAATGGCCTCCGGCTTTGGGAACCGTATTCACCCGTTGTATAAAGTGTGGAAAATGCACTGGGGAATGGATTTTTCCGCTCCGATTGGTACCGAAATATACGCAACCGGCGATGGCGTTGTGAAAGAGGCGAATATTCGAAACTCCCGCGGTTACGGACGTTATGTGGTGATTGATCACGGTTTTGGTTACGAAACGCTGTACGCGCACATGAGCAAGTTGAATGTTCGCAAAGGTCAAAAGGTGAAAAGGGGAGAGGTTATCGGGCTGGTTGGAAACACCGGAACCTCAAGTGCCCCTCACCTGCATTACGAAGTAATCAAGGATGGTAAGAAAATCAACCCGATTAACTTCTTCTTTAACGACCTGTCACCGGAAGAGTACGACCGGATGATTGAGATGTCTGCCCATGCCAACCAGTCATTCGACTAATTCATGTCTATCCCGGAGTTTTCTGATACCAAGCTCTATTACTCTATTGGCGAAGTGGCCGAGAAGATGGGTGTAAATGCATCGCTTATCAGGTTCTGGGAGAAGGAGTTTGGGCTACAGCCCTCCAAAAGTAAAAAAGGCAACCGGCTTTTTACTTCCAAAGACATTGCCGAGCTGGAGTTGATTTACCATCTCGTGAAAGAGCGTGGTTTTACACTCGACGGCGCCCGACAGAAAATGCGATCTGACCGGGAAGGCACCGAACGTGAAAAGGAAGTGGTTGAACGGCTTACAAAGGTGCGCTCTTTTCTGCTTGAGCTGAAAGCCGGGCTGGATAGAACGGGCGGTAGCTAAATCCGGGTTTTACGGGTACTTGCGTGATGCAAGTTTGATTGTAAACAAATCGGGTGGTCAATCACAACCTCAATCACACCCTTTTGTCATTTCGACCGGAGTGCTGAGGAACGAAGCACGCAGTAGCCTGCCCCGAAGAATTTCGAGGCGCAACTCCTGGTGTCGTTACTTCGGTCGAAATGACAAAAACTAGTAATGAAGTGCAAAACTCGGACACACATCAATCAGACTCTCTGTTGGGAGCCTCTGAAGGAAAAGCTTCAAGCGCTGTGCGCCATCGCAAAATCTTTGCCTATGCGCTCTGCGGCAATCTTTGCCGACAGCAAACAAAGCGGCGTTCCTCCTCCCGGATGTACACTTCCACCGGCAAAATACAAACCTTTGATTTTGTTGCTGAAATTGGCGTGCCGCAGAAATGCCGCAAACATATTGTTGCTGCTTGCTCCGTAAATAGAGCCCATGTACGATGAAGTCTGGGCTTCAACCACACGTGGCTCCAGTATGCGCTCACAGGCGATGAGCGGCTTGATATCCCGACCCAGTATATTGCTCAGTTTGCGCTGAACATTTTCGCGGGTGCGCTCAATGAGTGCGTCCCAATCCTGGCCGTAATTGGCCGGTACGTTAACCATCACAAACCAGTTTTCGCAACCGGGAGGTGCATCAGAAGGCTGGTCTTTTACCGTGTTGTTGATGTATATGGTGGGGTCGTCAGTGATGGTTTTGGTGTTGAACAGGCAGTCAAACTCGTGCTTGTAATCGGCAGAGAAAAAGGCGTTGTGTAAATCCAGTTCCGGAAAGACATCCTTCACGCCCCAATAAAACACCATCATGCTGGTTGAGCGCTCCTGGCGCAAGATTTTCTCGGGGGCTTTTTCTTCGGCCAGGAGTTTTCGATAGGTGGGTACAACGTCCATGTTGCTCAATACAATATCGGCGTCATAATTTCCATTGGTCGTTTCAATTCCGGTGGTTTCTTTACGCTCAACCCTGATGCGTTCAACCTTTTCGTTGAAGTGAAACGTAACCCCGCACTCTGTGGCCAGTTCGTAAAGGGCTTTGGTCATGCCGTAAAACCCCCCTTCAATAAAGTATGTACCCAGGTTGTACTCAAGGTGTGCAATGGTGTTGAGGATGCCCGGTGCTACATATGGCGACGAACCATTGAAGGTTGCGTAGCGATTAAAAAGCTGCACCAACTTGGGATGCTTTAGTCGCTTGCTGTTTACCTTGTTCAGCGTGTTGGTGATGTCGAGCTGCGGAAATCGCGCAATGGCCTTCAGCGCGTCGCGGGTCATAAAAGTGCCCGCTTTGTGAATGGATTCCTGCAGGAAAATTCTACCGGCTAGTTCATGGTTTTTTTTACTGTGATCCAGGTATTTTCGAATCACATCGCCCGATACGCCAGTCTTTTCTTCAACTTCGCTGCAAAACTTGTCGCGATTGGCATAGCCGGAAATATGGGTGCCGTCGGGGTAGAAGTACCGGCAGATTAGTTCTTTGCGTTTGTAGTTGAAATGGTCGCGCGGATTTTTCCCCGCCAGTTCATAAAGCTCATCCACCAGCCATGTCATGGTGCTTACCGATGGGCCGGCGTCAAAGCGGTAGCCGTCCATCCAGAACTCGTGGAGTTTGCCGCCGGGATACGAACTTGCTTCAAATACGTGTACTTCCAACCCCATCAGCGCAAGGCGGATACTGCTCGCCATGCCGGCCACACCGGAACCAATAACTACTGCTTTCATGGGAGCGAAGGTACCCAACTTTACACATGTCAAATGTGATATTTGTCAGTCTTCGGGTTTTTCATGCATTTTGGTATATTTGTTCCAGTCTTGTGTAAAACCAAATTGCGATGAAAAACCAAAAGATAAAGTGGCTGGCGGCGAGTGGGCTCGCTTTTTTGTTTTTGTGCGGAGTTTCCGGGCCGTTGTTCGCCCAGGGCGGAGAACGGTTAAACCACCCCGATCGCATTGAAATGGAGCAAACATTTTTCGGAATGCGATTTTTGCACCAGGGATACTCAAAAAACGGACGTGAAATCCGAGCAGTATTGCAGGAAAACCCGGAGGCCTTTGCCCTGTACAGGGCCGGACGTACTGAAATGACCCTGGGCGAGATAACCGGTTACATCGGCGGTTTTGGCCTGGGTTGGCTACTGGTGGATTTGCTCTACCAGCAACCCAGTCCATGGTTTATTTACGGAATGTCTGCGGTGATAATTCCGTCCATCGTGTTATCGGCCACAGGAACCAACAAGGTAAAGCGTTCAATTGCCTTGTATAACGACGGTCTTACCAACTTTGGGGCGCGGAAAGGCACAACATGGACATTGGGAGGCCAGCAGTACGGGATTGGTCTGGGAATTCGCTGGTAACAGGCTTACTTGAGCACCTTTACATTGATGGCAACGGGGCCTTTTTCACCCGGAGCTACTTCAAAACTTACACGGTTTCCTTCGCGAATTTCATCGAGGTGCGATTTTACGTGCGTGAACAAACTCTCATTCGACCCCTTTACAGCAATGAACCCATAGCCTTTTGATTCGTCAAAAAACTTAACCGTTCCTTCCTTCACCGGGTCTTCTTCCTCTTTGGGCGGAACACCGATAACAATGTCCTCGGCGTTAATTTCTTCGCGATCCTGTTCTTCGGGCGGAGTATCAACAATATTTCCGTACTCATCAACGTACGCAATCATATCGTCAAAACTGGGCTTGTCCGGATTATCTTCTTTCCGGGCTTCTTTGCGCTTCAGCTTGTCTTCCTTCTTTTTTTGTTTCTTTTTTTCTTTTTCCCGTTTGTTCCAGGATTCGTGTGATCTGCCCATAAATGGATTTTGGTGCTTAAATGATGCGGGTAGCGACGTTCACCACCCGAGCCAACAAGATACAACAATTTTCCCGAACTGCCATGCGTCCTTTCAGAGTCATGTAATTGTTCGAGGTTGTTCCGGTTGTGTATTTCACTCTCAGTAAAACTCTTCGTAATAGCCCAGAAGATGGAGCTGTACCTTGCTCATGGACTCCATTGAGGCAGGGTTTCCCATTTCTTTCAACATCCCGTCGAGGGGTGCGATAAACCGATGTAAACCAGCGTTTCGTTCTTCAGAATCCGGACAGTTTTTTTTCAGTTCTTTCAGTTCCATGGCAAGCAACTCCTGCAATCCTTCAGCTTCAGGTATTTTCTTCCATTTGTCAATCAGGGCAATCATCGTTTCAAGCCCCCGCTCAGCTTCAGGGCATGGTGGCTGAAGTATTCCGTTGTTGTGGTTTTTGGCACTGGCGTAGCCTTCTCCAGGTCCTGCAGCACAGCCCAGGGTTAATAAAATTGCAAGAAAAAATGGTTTAACCATGGTTCACAGATGTCGGTTAATGCTCCTTCAAAGTGAAGCTTTGCAAAGATAATCAACTAAACGGATGTAGATGTCTTGTGTGCAAAAGTGCCTCCCAAAAGGCAAAGTTCTGATTGATTTCCCACCAGAACGGAACTGAAGTTAAAATATCGTTAACTTCGCATTAACGTAAGCCGCTGAAGCATGGAGGTACCTTTGCATGAGAATTCGATATCGAACGATATGCAAAACCAGACAAAAGGAAAAATTCTGATCGTTGACGACGATACAGATATTCAGGATATGCTCAGTTATAACCTGCGAAAAGAAGGCTACCAGGTGCGAACAGCAGGCGACGGCAAAAAAGCCGTAGCTGTTGCCGCAGATTTTAGCCCTGACCTGATTATTCTCGATGTGATGATGCCCGAAATGGACGGTATTGAAACCTGTCGTGAACTCCGTATGAACAGTGACCTTGATCACACCCTCATTGCATTCCTAACAGCCCGCGGCGAAGATTATTCGCAAATTGCCGGATTTGAGGCAGGTGCCGATGACTACATCTCCAAGCCGGTAAAGCCAAGGGTTTTGGTGAGCAGGGTGCAGGCCCTTATGCGTCGTAAGGGCGGACAGGAAGAATCGCCCGCTTCCAACCAGCACGGCGATGTGGTGATTGACCACGAAAAATACCGTGTTACCCGCTCGGGCGAGGAAATTCCCATGCCAAAAAAGGAATTTGAATTGCTTTCACTCCTGATGTCGAAGCCCGGAAGGGTCTTTACCCGCGAAATTATCCTGAGCCAGATTTGGGGCAACGACGTGGTGGTAGGCGACCGAACCATAGACGTTCACATTCGCAAACTTCGCGAAAAAATTGGAGATCAGTTCATTAAAACCGTAAAGGGCGTGGGCTACAAGATTGACGCCTAGCCCGTGAAATCCATTACCCCTATACAAGTAGCAGGGGGTGCGGCAGCCGCACTGGCAGCCGTGGTTTTCGCGATTCTGCTCTCAGTGCACATTTTCGTCTCGCCCATTCAGTGGTGGGCCATTTGGGCCGGCAGCGCTGCGGCCGGGTTGGCGGCTTTCGGAGTGTTTTATTTCGCTATAGAGTCGTTTATTAACCATAGGATTAAGGTAATTTACAAAACCATTCACGCGCTTAAAAGCCCCAAATCAACCCAGGTGCCAAGGGTTGAAATGACTGGAGACATGCTCGGGAAAATCAACCGCGAGGTGCAGGATTGGGCAGCAGGAAAAATCAGTGAGGTGCGCGAATTACGCCAGCGCGACGATTTCCGAAAGGAGTTTATTGGCAACCTGGCCCACGAACTTAAAACGCCCATCTTCAACATTCAGGGCTACATTCTTACACTGCTCGAAGGTGCCCTGGACGACCCCGAAATAAACCAGAAATTTCTTGAACGCGCCTCCAAAAGTGTTGACAGGATGATCTTAATCATCAATGATCTGGATACCATCAGCCGATTTGAAGCCGGGAGAATGGAACTAAAACTCGCCAAAACAGACCTTGTAGAACTCTGCAAGGAGCTTATAGATGGCATGGAAATGAGCGCCAGAAAGCGTAAAATGAAACTTGCCGTTGATCACCCCGAAGGCCTGCCTGTGTGGGTCAAAATTGACCGTTTCAGAATGAGTCAGGTGCTCACCAACCTGTTTTCAAATGCCCTTAACTACGGCAACCCGGGAGGCAGTTGTACCGTGTCGTTCGACGATATGGACCAGCACGTATTGGTAGAAGTGAGCGACGATGGCCCCGGTATTGAACCCGAACATTTACCCCGATTGTTTGAACGCTTTTACCGGGTGGACAAAAGCCGTGCGCGCAATTCGGGCGGTACCGGCCTCGGATTGGCCATAACCAAACACATTCTTGAGGCCCACGGGCAGTCCATCAACGTGCGCAGTAAGGTGGGCGAGGGGACCACGCTCTCATTTACTCTGCCAAAAGCCTAAAGTCCGAATGCTTTAAATGCTGATTTCAATAACGCATCTGTGTGCTCAGAAGCCTCCGCTGGCCAAGTGGAGTCGGCGTTTTCTGCCCGGCACAGGGCGTTGGCGAGTGAGTAATATTCCTGCTTACAGGTAAGAAAACCAAACTGTTGCGCAAACCAAGTTGCCAGATACTCCTGTTCACCTTGACCGGGTGTGGGTATGAGTACGGCTTTGCGTTGCAAGGCCAGCAAATCGCACAGGCTGGAGTATCCCGACCGGCAGAGAATGGTTCGGCTTTGCGCAACGAGCTTTTCAATTTCACGCGGTTGCGCAAGATGCATGATGCTCATATCTTCAGGGGTTTGCGTGCTCAAAGGCTTTGTTGTTCCGCGAATCAAAGCCAGCTTTTTGCCGCTTTCCAATCCGTATTGAATCACCAGCTGCTCCAGTTTGCTACGTTCAGGTTCGGGGCCTGATAAAATCGCGAGTAAGTCATAAACGGTCTCATTCATTGGAGCATCGTGCAGTCTTGACAGAGCGCCGATATAGCGCACGTTTAAGCCTTTTGGAGGTGGGTGTCCCAATGCGCCCGATAGCTGGGGTGTTTGTTGGAAATCGGGCACCCATACTTCCGCAAAGCGCTTGAGCAGAGAGCGGTGCAAGGCATTCCCCGGCCCGCTCAGCCCACCGGTTTTCAGGTTGAGTTGATGGCAAAGTATCACCGACGGCACCTTGCTGCTCCAAAAACCGTAGCGATTGTCCGAAATAATGAGGTCCGGCTGGAATTCTGCAACCACCCCCCTGATGGTCTTGCGTTCATTGCTGAGAATGCGCAGAAAGGCAGGAATTTGAAGCAACATGGAGACACCGAATGAAAAGCGGTAATGAATCACCGGATGCCTAAGTATCCTGTATGCAACCCGGTCTTCGAAAAGGGGTTGCAAGAGGGTGTGTTGCGAAGGGGTGATGACAAGCAGCACACGGTATCGGCACTCCAGCAAACAGCGAATCACAGGCACACAGCGCGTTGCATGACCGAGCCCCCATTCAAGGGGCGACACCACAACCAGCGGATTCTTTTTTTCCACGGAGCTAAAGGTAGCAAAGCGATGGGGTTATTTTTTGCGCTTTGCAAGGGCGCGGCAAATATCGCGCATCAGGTGAGGGCCTTCAAAGATCATCCCTGTAATGAGTTGCACGGCATCGGCTCCGGCATCCAGTTTGTCCAGCGCGTCACGGGTGCTCAATACTCCGCCACAGCCAAAAATGGTAAAGCGCTTGCCCCATTTTTCGCGGGTTTTTCGGATCAGTTCATTGGAGCGAAGCTGGCAGGTTTTTCCGCTCAATCCGCCGCGATAACTTTCCGGAGCTTCTTCGGGATGGTCTGCCTCGTTGTAGTTTTTGTTGAGGTTGCCAATGACCACACCGTGCGCTCCACAGGTGTCCAGCACTTCCAGCATCTGGTTGAATTCTTCCCAGGTGCTGTTGATGGGCATTTTGGCGTACACGGGCTTGTTGTGTTTAATTTGCATCAGGCGCTCCATCAGCGGACGCAAATGGGCGGCATCGGCAAAACTCTCGCCGCCGTGCACGTTGGGACATGAAATGTTGATGGTGTAGAAGTCGCCGATGTTTTCTTCAACCAACCTGCGCAGAGAGTAAGCATAGTCTTCGATGGCTGCTTCGTTTCCCGCAGATTGGGCGTCATTGGTTTTGGCAATGCTGATGCCCCACACAAAGCCGGGCGGTTTGCGGGTTTTTTTCAGGCGCTCAATCACGGCATCCACGCCTTCATTTTTCAGTCCTTTATACACCACGAGCGATTGTGACCGAATCATCCGCTTTAACCTCGGTGGCTCATTTCCCTTGCATGGGCGCGCCGTTACCGACCCTATTTCATCGCCGCCAAAAGAGAGGCAATCCAGCACTCCCGCCAATCTGCCGTTGTAATCAAAACCGGCAGCCAGCACAATGGGCGCCGGGTAGGTAATGCCATCCAGGGTGGTGCTCACATCCGGTCCGCGGTATTGGTACATCCACGCGAGCAATACCCGGGTAATGCGGTATTTACCCATGCGCTCGCCCATGGAAACAAACACGTGGTGAATCCAGTCCGGGTCGGTCAGGAAAAGCAGAGGTTTTAATATGCGCTTGTAGAGAAAACGAATCATTGGGTGAAGGTAATTACGGATAACGACAGAGGCGGGAAG
>REDV01000051.1 GCA_007695365.1 Cryomorphaceae bacterium
ATTGTTCGTACATTTGCGAACAATATTCCGATTATGAAAACCCTTCAAAAAACCGTTTACTTCACCCGGGACCAAGAGCAAACCGCACGCTTTGCCAAGGCGCTGGGCCATCCAGTGCGGATAGCCATTTTGCAATTGCTCAACTCACAGGCTTGCTGCTATCACGGAGATATGGCCAACGAATTGCCCATTGCCAAATCCACCTTGTCGCAACACCTCAAAGAACTCAAAGATGCCGGACTCATCCAGGGAGATATTACTCCGCCATCCACGAAATACTGCATCAACCGCGAAAATTGGGAACTTGCTAAGCAGTTGCTAAACAAGGTGCTGAAATAATATTTTCAAAACAATGTTCGTATTTCTGCGAACAACGAATAAATGTTCGTAATTTTGCGAACATCAATGAAAACTGAATACATCATGAAAGACATCAAAGTACTGGGGCCCGGATGCCCGAAATGCAAAACCACCTACCAGAACGTGCTCGAAGCTGTGAAAGAAACCGGGATTGAAGCAAAAGTTGAAAAGGTAGAAGACATTGCCGAGATGATTAAATACAACGTGCTTACCACACCTGTTATCATGATTGACGGCGAAGCCAAAGTGCGCGGGAGGGTGGCAAATATTTCCGAGATCAAAGAGCTACTAAAAAAATAATGAGCACCATGAATAATCACATCGCTGTGAAAGAAATTTGCCCTGATACGGTCCATACCTGGTTGCAGGAAGGTGCCTTGATCGTAGATGTGCGTGAGCAGGACGAAGTGGAAGAACTGGCTTTTGACGTGCCGGCTTTGTTGCACATTCCGCTTACGGAGTTTGAAGAAAGGTATCGAGAAGTTCCTGTGGATAAGCGTGTTGTAATGGTGTGCCGCAGTGGAACCAGGAGTTTGCGCACCACAGGATTTCTTGTAAACAATGGCTACAACTCTGAGGAAGTGGTTAACATGTCGGGAGGTATCATTGACTGGGCAGGAAAAGGTTTTCCCACACGAGGTGATGCAGGCTTGAACGCAGATACCTCCGGCAACGCCTGTTGTGGAGAAACAAAGAACGCAAAACGTGAACAAACTTCCGGCTGTTGTGAACCTTCAGGCTGCTGTGAACCATCCGGCAGCCAAGGAACCGCGTGCTGCTAAGTGATCATCCTGGAATGTTTGATTGGATACAACATTTTGCAGACTGGCTGATATACGGGGTGTTCAGCATCAGTGAAACCTCGTCGTTGGGAACGGCGCTCAACTTTTTTGTGTACGATACCATCAAGATTCTCATACTCTTGTTTGTAATCGTGGTACTGATGGGCATTGTGAACGCCTATTTTCCTATTGAGCGCCTCAAAGAATACCTTCAAAGGAAAAAACTCTTTGGACTGGAGTACTTTTTTGCTTCCGTTTTCGGCGCCATCACACCTTTTTGCTCCTGTTCGTCGGTGCCATTGTTCATTGGTTTTGTGCAAGGTGGAATTCCGCTGGGTGTTACCTTTTCGTTTCTTATTACCTCTCCGTTGGTGAATGAAGTGGCCATCGCCATGTTCCTCGGAATGTTCGGCTGGAAGGCCACGCTGATATACGCCGTTTCCGGAATTTTACTCGGAACCATTGGTGGCTGGCTTCTGGGCAAGTTCAAACTTGAACATCTGCTCACTGACTGGGTCAAACAAATTCTTGAAAACACCCGGCAATCATCAGAGGATTTTGAAGGAGATAAAAGAAGCTTTTTTCAGCTCCTGCCCGGTATAACCGGAGAAGCCTGGGCCATTGTGAAAGGAGTTGTCATCTATGTGATTATTGGAATTGGAATCGGAGCCGCTATGCACGGCTATGTACCCGAAAACTTTTTTGACCAGTATTTGGGCGGCGGGCAATGGTGGACGGTTCCGTTGGCGGTGATTGTCGCCGTGCCCATGTACGCCAATGCCGCCGGAATAGTGCCGGTAATCCAGGTTTTTGTGGCCAAAGGCGTTCCACTCGGCACAGCCATTGCCTTTATGATGGCCACTGTGGGGCTTTCCATACCCGAAGGCACCCTGCTGAAAAAGGTAATGACCCTGAAACTGATTGGAATTTACTTCGGAACGGTAACCCTGTTTATCATTTTTTCAGGGTTCCTCTTTAACTTCTTACTCAGATAACAACGCTAACTCATGACCAACCAAAAAACATATCTCATTAATCTCTGGAAAGAAGCCCGCACGCGGTTCGAGAACCAGCTCAAAACCCTGCAATCCGAAGACCTGCAAAAACGATTGGGTGATTCACCCAACTCGGTGGGTTTTCTGATCCGCCATATAGCAGACGTGGAACTGCTCTTCGCAAAGAATGTTTTTGGTGCCGACGACGTGAAGGTATCGGCCAAAACCGTTATCGAAAAGCGCGATACGGGCCAGTGGACCGACCTCGATGAATTGCTCGAATACGCGCAATACGCCCGGAAGTCATTGCTGGAAATTCTCGAACAACAAGCAGAAGCGGATTGGGAAGCCACGATAACCACCAATGAATTTGGTACCAAAACCAAAGTCGAAGCCATGGGGCGCATCGTGTCGCACACCGCTTATCACGCTGGTCAGATGGCCATTGTTAACAAATACGGAAAGTAATAACCCAAACAAAAATCAAAATGAAAAGACTGTTTCCCCTACTCGCCTTGATAGCTGCAGCATCTTTCAGCGCCTGCAACACTACTACATCATCAAAAGAACCTGCTTTGAACGATTCGGAGACCAACTCCGCAACTCTGGCCTCAACGGAAGGCCTTGAGCTGATTCAATTTCACTCTGAGCACCGCTGCATGACCTGCAACAAAATTGAGGCGCTCACCATCGCAACCGCTGAGTCTTTGGAGGGCATTACCTTTCGTTTGGTGAATGTGGATGACGCAGCCAACGCAGAAATGGCACGTCAGTTTGAAGCTGCTGGAACGGCACTGTTTGTCTACAATCCCGAAACAGGTGAGAAGAAAGAACTCACAGACTTTGCGTTTATGACTGCGCATGATGATGAAAAGTACATTGCGAAATTGCGCGAAAAGATTGTGCGCTTTGATTGATGATGCATCAATGAGGCAATTACTTCTATCAAATTCACGCAAGTGGGGCTCTGATGACTTATGAATCCGGGAGGAATCCGAAAAACAGCCCCTTTTATGCAGCTCTTGGAGTCCAACAGCACAAAGTACTTTCAATTCTCGCCAAAATCACCTGGACCATAAAACAAGAAAATTCATCCATTTTGCCAACCGCCGAATTACAAAATCGAATCATTATCTAATCAGATCACAATGGATTGGCTCAACGACCTTGCCCAAAACCGCGAAGCTCCACTGCTGGCTGCTTTTGCCCTCGGACTGCTCACGGCTATCGCGCCTTGCCCGCTGGCCACCAACATTTCTGCCACGGCCTATATCGCGCGTAACATTACCAGCAAGCGCATGGTGATTTTCAGCGGTGGTATGTACACCCTGGGGAGGATGTTCAGCTACACCCTTATCGGAGCGCTCATCTTTTTCGGAGCCAGTAAATTTGAAATTGCCAGTTTGTTTCAGGGCCACGGCGAGAAGTACATTGGATTTGTTTTGGTGATTATCGGACTGGTGATGGTAAATGTCATCAAACTGGACTTTATCAAAGGGGTGAATTTCACTGAGCGCTTGTCGGATAAATTCAAAGGTCGCGGTTTGCTCGGTTCTTTTGCGCTCGGGGCATTGTTTGCTCTGGCGTTTTGCCCCTACAGCGGTGCACTGTTTTTCGCCATGCTCATCCCGATGACGCTATCGGCCAGTGCCGGCCTGGGGCTGCCCGTATTGTTCTCAGTTGGAACCGGATTGCCGGTGATTCTCTTTGCCTTTGTCATCGCCTTCAGCATGGAAAAGCTGGGCGCCTATTTCAAAGCCATTACGAAAATAGAAAAGGTAATGCGCGTGGTAGCCGGGGTGGTTTTTATCCTTACCGGACTGTTTTACATCAACATTTATTTCAAACTGATATGAGAGTTTTTGCAACGCTTTTGATCATTTCAATCGCTCTCAATTCATGTAGCGAACAGAAAGGTGATGTGCGCTTCCAGGTAATTGACACCGATTTTTCAAAAGGCAGACTCACGCATGTGCAATCGGTCAACCTTGTTGATCTGGAACGCTTTCACGGCCACCTTTGCGACGGCCTCGTGGTGGGAGCCCTTGCGATGGAGGCAGCCATGCGAACACTCTACCCCAATCAGCCTGTTGACCGCACCAACCTCCGCGCAGTAAGCAAGCCCTCGCCCTGCCTTACTGATGTAGCCATTTATTTATCCGGGGGGCGCTACCAGTTCAATACATTCTACGTGGATACAGCTTTTGAAGGGCTGTATATCGTTCAACGCATCGATAATGGTAAAGCGGTGTCGGTTTCGCTGAACCAAGGGGTGAAACCGGCCGCTATTGACAGTCTGGGCAATCTGGCCGTGCAGCGAAAACTTTCGCCCTGCGGCATTGATTCACTTCGCGCCCTGGAAGATTCTTTTACCGATCAGTTATTGGCTTCCGAAGCCGGTACTATCTTCACTGTAGAGGTACTCGAGGAATTTACGTGGAATCCGGTGCTGAGCAATCAGTTTGTTAAAACCGATGTGTTGAACCGGGATGCGCCGGAGTGCAGGAACACTGGCTCCACATCCCGGGAATTGAACCCGTAGGCCTTACGCAGAAAAGCACCACCGGTCCATTCATCACACCATCCAAGGTTATGAACCATGCTTTCTAAACCACAGCCTCGTCAATGCATTCGTTCTTTCCGACCAGCCGGGATATGGCCTCTTTACCGATTCGTTCACTGACAAGCCTCGGTAATGAAGGTCTGATATGTAAACGCAGAGCTCATACCATAAATGTATTCACGCCTTTTCGTTTGAACCTGCTTTTCAATGTCAATTCGTCCAATAAAGCGACCTTCGGCCTGGCACCTTCCTCCCGCTCCAAATCCCCTCCGATTTTTACCTTTACCGCCACAAAACCGAATATATGAGCGAAATTTTGTTTAACATAAGCAACGGTGTGGGTCGCATTACCCTGAACCGCCCCGATGTACTCAATAGTTTTAACCGCAACATGGCGCTGGCCATGCAGGACGCGCTCGACGAATGCGCTTCCAACAGCGAAGTTCGATGCATCCTTATTACCGGATCCGGACGGGCATTCTGCGCCGGACAAGACCTGCAGGAAGCCATCAGCGAAGAAGGTCCCGGTCTTTTGAACATCGTAAAGGAACACTACAACCCCATCATCCTGAAAATACGCGGTATTGAAAAGCCCGTGGTGGCTGCCGTGAATGGCGTTGCCGCAGGTGCCGGTGCCAATATTGCCCTGGCCGCCGACCTTTGTGTTGCGACCGCTTCGGCTTCATTTATACAGGCTTTCAGCAAGATAGGATTGATTCCTGACAGCGGAGGCACCTTTACCCTGCCCCGCCTTGTGGGTTTTCAACGCGCTACCGCACTGATGATGCTGGGCGACAAAGTGGGCGCAAACGATGCAGCCAACATGGGCATGATTTACCGCGCAGTGCCCGACGCCGACTTTGCCGAAGAAACGGAAAAACTCTGTGCAAAGCTGGCCCTGATGCCCACCCGCGGACTCGGCCTCACCAAACGCGCACTCAACCTCTCCATGAACAACGACCTGGGTCAGCAGCTCGACGTGGAAGAAAGTCTGCAAACAAGGGCCGGCCAATCACACGACTACCACGAAGGCGTAAACGCCTTCCTGGAAAAACGCAAACCCGAATTCAAAGGAAAATGAGCAATCAAAACATGACCATTGGTGTAGTAGGTGCGGGCACCATGGGCCGCGGTATCGCGCAGGTAGCCGCTACCACCGGACACCGCGTATTGCTGTACGACAATCAGTCTGTCGGTTTGCAGGCCGCCATGCAAAGTCTCACCGGCCTGTTTGACAAACTGGTAGCCAAAGAGAAAATAAGCCGCAACGACGCCGACGCCATTTTGCAGCGCATCGAGCCGGTTGATCATTTGGACAGTATGGAGCCTTGTAACCTGATTATTGAGGCCATCGTGGAGAACCTCGGTGTGAAGCAGCAACTCTTTTCGCAACTCGAAACCTTTGTGGACGAAGACTGTATTCTTGCCTCCAATACCTCGTCACTCTCCATTGCCTCGTTGGCCGGTCCGTGCGACCACCCGGAGCGCTTCATCGGCATTCACTTCTTTAACCCCGCGGCCCTTATGCCGCTGGTAGAGGTGATCCCTGCCCTGCAAACTTCACCCGAGGTGCTTCAAACCGTCCAAAAACTCATTGCCGATTGGGGCAAGGTGGTGGTAGTGACAAAAGACACCCCAGGCTTTATCGTAAATCGCGTGGCGCGTCCGTTTTACGGCGAGGCCATCCGCATTTACGAAGAAGGTATTGCCGATATGGCCACCATTGACTGGGCCATGAAAACCATCGGAGGCTTCCGTATGGGGCCTTTTGAACTGATGGATTACATTGGTAACGACATTAACTACACCGTTACCGAAACCGTGTACGAGGCCTTCTTTTACGACCCGCGCTACCGTCCGTCGTTTACGCAAAAGCGCGTGGTGGAAGCCCGTCGCCTCGGACGCAAAAGCGGTATGGGCTACTACGATTACCGCGAAGGAGCGGAGCCCCCTGCTCCTACCACAGACGAAGGTTTGGGTCATCAAATTGTAAACCGAATCGTGGCCATGCTTATCAACGAAGCCGCTGATGCCCTTTTCTGGAACATCGCCAGCGCCCGCGATATTGACCTGGCCATGACCAAGGGCGTGAATTACCCCAAAGGACTCTTGGCCTGGGCCGATGAACTGGGCGTGCTGAATGTGTACAACCGATTGGAATCGCTCTACGAGGAGTATGCCGAAGATCGATACCGACCTTCGCCCCTGTTACGCCGTATGGCTCGTGAAAATCATCGATTTTATTCGTGAGCGATTCACAACATAGCGCCAAAAAAATTGTAGACCGCATGTACAACCACGACCCCTTCAGTCAGTGGCTGGGCATTGAGCGACTGGAAGACGGTCCGGGAACATCCACGCTCCGCATGACGGTGCGTGAGGAAATGCTCAACGGTTTTTCCATCGCCCACGGCGGAATTACTTATGCACTTGCCGACAGCGCACTTGCTTTTTCCGCCAACGCCCACGGCATACAATCGGTCTCCATCGAAACTTCGATAGCTCACACCAAAGCCGTTCATTGCGGCGACGTACTGACCACGCAGGTAGAAGAAATAAGTCTTTCGCGCCGGTTGGGGATATACCAAATCAAGGTATTAAACCAACACAACGATATGGTGGCGCTGTTTAAAGGAACGGTGTACCGCACCTCCAAACCCTGGGAAATAGAAAACGAAGAAACCTCTGAATCATGAACCAAGCATACATAGTTGACGGTGTACGCACACCGATAGGAAATTTTGGCGGCACCCTTGCTCCGGTGCGCGCCGACGATCTTGCTGCCCACCCTTTGCGCGCATTGATGGCCCGCCACCCTCATTTGGATCCGGCAGCCATTGAAGATGTGATTCTGGGCTGTGCCAACCAGGCCGGTGAAGACAACCGAAATGTGGCCCGTATGGCACTGCTGCTGGCGGGATTACCCTGGTCGGTGCCGGGCGAAACCGTAAACAGATTGTGTTCATCAGGGATGGCTGCGGCGATGAATGCTGCCCATGCTATTGCCGTGGGAAACGGATCGGTTTTCGTAGCCGGTGGTATGGAGCACATGACACGCGGCCCATGGGTAATTTCAAAAGCCTCTGCTCCTTTTGGACGTGATTCGCAGATGTTCGACACAAGTTTCGGATGGCGCTTTATTAACCCAAGAATGCAGGAACTGTACGGCACCGACGGCATGGGCGAAACAGCCGAAAACCTGGTAGATTTATACCACATCAGCCGCCAGGATCAGGATCGTTTTGCAGCGTGGTCGCACGAAAAAGCCACTGCTGCCCGTAATAGCGGGCGCCTGGCTAAGGAAATTGCTTCTGTGGAAATTCCAAGAAGAAAACAAGACCCGCTTCTTTTTGAGCACGATGAGTTTATCAAGCCCGGCACGAGTGTGGAAGTACTCGCCAAATTGCGGCCTGCCTTTCGGCGCGAGGGCGGTACGGTCACTGCGGGAAATGCTTCGGGATTGAACGATGGAGCAGCTGCCCTTTTGCTTGCTTCAGAGCAGGGATTGAACGACCACGATTTGAAACCAATGGCGCGCATTGTTGCCTCTGCCGTGGTGGGCGTTGAACCCCGTATTATGGGAATAGGGCCGGTTGAGGCCAGCCGCAAAGCCCTGAAGCGCGCAGGACTTACGCTCGACCAGATAGACATCATTGAACTCAATGAGGCGTTTGCGGCTCAATCGCTGGCCTGTACGCGTGAACTCGGTCTGGACGATCGCGATGAGCGCATCAACCCCAACGGAGGTGCCATTGCATTGGGGCATCCACTGGGAATGACCGGAGCGCGCTTGCTGTTAACTGCTGCTCTCCAGTTGCGCGAAACCGGCAAGCGTTACGCGCTTTGTACGCTGTGTATCGGTGTGGGCCAGGGTTATGCTGTGGTGCTGGAGCGCGCCTAAGGCTGCTTGCATCTGATTTTTCCGCAGAGCCCGGTAGCATTTTGCCTCAGGGGAAAAAGAAATCCATCGGCGGGAAGAGCGATTCCAACAGACGCTCATTATAATCCAGAAAATAGGTTTCCGGATTCATGCTGGAGTGAATGATAATCTGGCCCGAAGGGGCTTCATAGGCCCGAACAATCACGTCTTCCGCATTTTTAAACTGGTAAGCCACCTCAAACAAAGGCTCGGATTCAGGGCGATAGGCATCGGCAAAGTAGGAATGCTTTGTGTCGAGCATAGACACCGTGTACTGGATACGCGGTTCTTCGGGCACCAGAGCATTTCCGTACATCCAAACTTCGGGATCTTGCACATCAAAAGTATAGATGTGCTCGGGAGAATAGCGAAACTCTATCCGCTCCAGTTCGCGAACATCCAGTTTCAGAATACGTTGGTTTCTCCACGTTGAGAAAATCTGGTTGAAATTGGGTCCGAAAAAATTCTCAGCGCTGTAAACCTGTTCTCCGTCTGTAAGCCGCACATAGGTGATTCCACGAGAGCGGTCGCGTGGTTCATCCGGACTTTTTCCTTTGCGGTTGTCGTAATACTGAAAAGCCCCGATTTTAAAATCAATAATGACTCCCTGATTGCCGATGGCAATTACCCGCGTAGCGAGAGAATCTTCCATTTCGAGTTCAGCCCATTGTTCACGCGTGGTTCCTTTGAGCCGGCTCGGGCGAAGTTTTTCCAATTCCTCCAACAAAATCTCAATACGTCCTTCATGGAGGGGCATATTTGTTGTTCCTCGCATGACACGCCATTCGTCTCCACTTAAAAAGATCACCACTTCGGCATGATTCTCAGACCGCGCATAAATCTTAAGCGTGTGTATATCCTCTACCGGAACTTTTGGAAACTGGTGCTGAAAGGTGTTCTCTCTGTGCTCATCCAGCCACATGGTCATGAGCCAGATTCCGGAGAGGGCAATCAGTAGGGCCAGCATCCACAACGTGGTATTTCGCGTAGTTCGGGCCATCAGGAATTCGAGTAATCAGCCTGCATTCGTTTTTTGCGCAATGATCTGCGCTGTTGAAAGCGAATGAGGCCTATGATTAGAACAATCGCTACCGGAAGCAGAAAATTTAAAAATTTAAGTGTTGTACGCGTGCCATCTTCCATGGCCTCAATCGGCCTGCTCTGAACCAAACGGTTGCGCAGTTGAACCAGACCATCATCATCCAGCAACCAATCAACCGCATTCACAAAAAAGTTGATATTGTCTGGTTGCAGTTGACGGGCCTGATCGCGCGGACCGTTTACGGCAAAGTCGCCGTCGGTCATCACCACCATTCTGGTGAACTCGCCGCGCAAAGCACCCGTGAGAGAAGCAGCTACCGTGATGTGTTCGCGCTTGTAATCGGCGAGTGTCCATTGGCGTTGCACGTCCAACACCTGCGGCAAGGGTAGCGCGTGCGCTTGCGCAGAAGTGTGAAGCACGGGTTCGAAGATAAAAGTGGTGTCTCCTTCGTATTTCAATTCAGACGGAAACTGAAACATCACTGCATCGAGGCCACCAGAAATAGGATTTCCAGAAATGCCCTGCATCAGAGGAAGGTATGGGAACGGTACATTGCTGGCATAGGTGAAAAAACCTTGCGTTTGTTGCAGCGTCAGGGCTCCACATCGATTGTCAACAACCAGGTTACGCTCCACCACAATACCGTAATTTCTGAGCCATTCCTTCATACCATTCTCTGCAGGAGTGGCAAGAAACTCCACAAAGTCACCTTTAACGGGATTAAAAGCCACGAGCAGACGCCCGCCATTAGAGATATAGTCGTCCAGAAAATCAAAATGCCACTGCGGAATGGTGTCAACAGGGTTCACCCAAAGCATTGCCGGATACCTATCTACTGACGGCACCGTTCCTCCGGCAATCCAATAGGGCTGCACGTCGTACAGCACCGACATTTCTGCCATGACCTGAGCCAGTTCCGGCAACTCAGGTTCACCGTGGCCCTGGATAAAGCCAAGGGTGGGTTTTTCCTGTACGGCAAGTTTCCTGATAGCACTCGAAAGGGCGTATTCCATCGATCCGTCGGGCGGAATAAAAGGAATCACTTCCATTTCCTCTCCCATTTCTACCGTGGCGCCAAGGTAGGCCCGCATTTGCTTTTTGCGATCTTTCTCGCGCACTTCAATCATCACCGGCGGCAATCCCTTTTCGCTTGCTTCCTTTTCGAGTTCTTCCGATTCGTTGGGATTGATAAACTCGTACACAAGGTTTCCGCGTGTAAGAGCTGCATACTCCACCAGCATCTCCTTGAACTGATTGCGGGCGCGAAGAAAATCAGGCGGTAGATCCTCGCTGAAATAGGCTCTGACGGTAACCGGCTCCGGGAGGTCGCGCAAGATACCTTTGGTAGCACTGCTCAGAGTAAACTGCTTGTTTTCACTCCAGTCGAAACGTGTGTAAAACCGCGCCGACAGCAGGTTTAACATTACGATGATGCCAACTACCAGCAACCAATTGACTGAAAAACGAGAGCTTCTCTGACTCATGATTGTCCACTGATTTTGATTCGGTTGATTTGCTGCTCGGCCAAATAAACCCCAAGGAAAGCGATGGAAACAAAATAGATAATGTTTCGGGTGTCTACCACGCCACGGGCAATTCCCTCAAAATGATTGGACATATTGAGGTAAAAGAATACCTGGCCGGCCATCCCGGTGAGGTTTTGCGACAACACACCAAACACAATGTGAAAGCAAAGTCCAATGACAAGGGCTATTAAAAATGCCACTACCTGGTTGGATGTAAGGCTACTTGCAAAGATTCCAACTCCTATATACGAAGCGCTCATCAGCAAGAGCCCGAGATAACCGCCGATCATTTGTCCCGTATCGGGATTACCGATGTAATACAATGTAATGATATACGGTAGGGTACAAAGTAATGCCACAGCAATCAGAAACCACGCCGCGAGGAATTTGCCCATCAACCATTGACGTTGATTGAGGGCTTTGGTAAGCATAAGTTCCAGTGTTCCGCTTTTCCGTTCTTCGGCAATAAGGCGCATGGTGAGTGCGGGGATGAAGAAGAACAGCGACCAGTATGCAATCGCGAAGAATACGCTGAGGCTGGCTTGACCAACGAGGAAAACATCGCTCCCGTAAAACCACGTAAAAAAACCGCTGAAACCCAGAAATAGCACCAGCATTACATAGGCCACGAGCGAGTCGAAGTAGGATGCGATTTCACGGCGGGCTATGGTTAAGGTTGTTCTCATGATTACGATTTATAGGGTTAGACCACGGAATATATCTTCGAGGCTGGTTTCTGACGGGCTCATTTCCAATATATACCAACCATTGACTGCGCATGTCCGAGTGAGTGATTGGGCAAACGCGTTGACATCTGTCACTTCTGCTTCCCAGAGATTTGATGGAGCATCCAGGGTAGATAATCGCCCGGTTTCGGGCCAGCTTTCGAGGGTTTGTGAAACACTGCTCAAGTCATTTCCTCCCAGCCTGATGCGCACCATGTTTTTTCCGCTTGCCTGTTGCTTAAGTGATGCTGCTGTGCCATCGGCTACGATTTCACCCCGGTTGATAATAAGGATACGATCGCAGGTGGCTTCTACTTCCGGAAGGATGTGGGTGCTTAGAATAACGGTTTTCTCGCGGCCAAGATCCTTGATGAGTTTGCGTATTTCCACAATCTGGTTTGGATCGAGTCCGGTGGTTGGTTCATCCAGAATCAGCACTTCAGGGTTGTGAATCATGGCTTGCGCAAGGCCCACGCGCTGGCGGTAACCTTTGGAGAGTTCGCCTATTTTTTTGTGCTTCTCACGATTCAGACCACACACGCCTACCATTTCGCGAATACGACGACTTACCTCGGCAGAGGGCACTCCCTGCACCCGCGCACAAAAATCCAGGTAATCAATTACCGGCATTTCCGTGTATAGCGGATTGTTTTCGGGTAAGTAGCCAATATGTTTTCTGATTTCAGGCCCGTCATTTAGTACCGACCACTCTCCTACCCGAATATCGCCGCTTTCCACCTCCATACATTGGGTAATCATCTTCATGGTGGTGGTTTTTCCCGCCCCGTTGGGGCCCAAAAAACCGAGTACTTCTCCGGTGCGAACTTCAAAGGACAGGTCGTTCACTGCCTTCTGTATTCCATAGGTTTTCGAAACCCCGTCTACCACTACGTTCATGGCTTAAATGTCGGCTTTTTAAGGTTCACTGCGAATGTAAGAAGTCAGAAACTTTCGGATGAAAAATGAATGCCTGGCAAGTTGTTAAAATTCATTAAGGACAGCCCCAAGCGTTCGGACATATTCTTCCACGTATAAATGCCGTGTTTTATACCTGTATTGCATGACCCAGCGTGGATGAGGGAGTGTGCCCAGTTTGCTGAAAAAGCCGTGCTCCGTGTTCTGCTTTTCCAGAAAGCGATGGTTCTGCCCCTTGCCTACGGTAAAGGCAACACTCCTTTTAATATTCATAGTCAATTGTTTATTCATGCTTTCAAGAATAAAAGGCGTGGTGGCTTCCCGAAGCTGGGGAGTATCGTAATAATTCATATTGATTCCGTTGTGCACAAAACCTATAGGACACACAGAGCTAAAATGAAAATGTGCAAAGAAATGCTGAGCTCCTCCAAATGCGTCAATAACATCATAAATAAAGGTGGACGAGGGCTCTGTTCTTTTGGGGTGTGGATTGGGTATTCCACAGTTTTCCTGTAAGCGAACAGGGTCGGTAAAACCTATCCCTGTTAACCCTGCACCCAATCTACCGGGATTGATACCAAAAAGCAGCACACGCGGATTGCTGTCATTGTAATAGCGCTGATAAAAAGCCGTCATTCCGTTGCGCACTTGCTCTTTACGAAAAGGTAACAGCGGTTCTACTCCACCAGGTAATGAAGGTACTGTCAAAGCGTCGTAAAAACGGAGCATTTGCTCGCCAAAGGTTTTTGTTGTGTGCATCATTGCAAATTACAGAAAGGATCAAAATAAAAAAAGCCGCGCGATGGCGGCTTTTGTATGAAGCTAATAGAAGTTACTTCTTGTCTTCTGAGGCGGTTGCCTTTTTCGCAGCAGGTGCTGTTTTCACCGGTGTAACTTTGGTGCGGGTTGCAGTCTTCACGCCACTTGTTTTGTTGGCTGCTGAAGGTCCTTTGGGACGGCCAGGGCCTCTCGTCGCCGATGTTTTAGGAGTGGCGGGCTTTGCAGCTGCAGATTTTGGAGCAGCAGCCTTAGCAACTACAGGATTGGTAGGCTTCGTTACTGCTTTCTTGCGGCGGGGTTTGCGGGGCTTTTCCTTGGGTGAGGTAACTTTCTTGCCGTACTCGGCTTTGATCTTTCCAGGCGCCTCAAACCAGCTCTTCAGCGCAACAAATTTAATACGACCGCCTTTGGCGAAGGTATCAACGCGGCCACTATTCTTTCGTAGTCGGAATGCACTGTTTATAATGGCGTTGGTCACTGACTGACGACGTTCTTCTTTCAGTTTGAAATAAACCATCGCCTCTTCCACCAATTCTTCGTAAGTCAGAGGTTTGTCGAGCTGCTGCAATCTTTTAAGAATAAATGCGCCCCAAATAGATTTGGGACCTCGTTTCTTTCCTTTACTCGCTTTTGGGGCAGCTTTACTTTCTGAGGTTGCACCGGCCTTTGCTTCGGTGGTTTTTGCTTTTGAAGCAGCAGTTGAAATAGCCTGCGCACCCCCCACAGAAATCTGAATTTGAGTTGTATTGTCGCCCAACTGATCGAGCACACCTTTAATGTGTTCCAACCGCGACAGGGTTTTTCGAAGTTCTTCGTGGTAGAAGTCGCGCATTGTAGCTACCTCAGAATCTTTGAATTGAAAAGTTGCCATTAGATTTAATTTTTTTAGTTTGAGCAAATGTACAATAATTAAAATGACATGAACAAAACCTGCAATCATAAAAATTGTTCAAATACTTTAAAAGTGGCCGTATTTATTCATGTTTGGGGCTGATTGACCTGATTGTTTTGATTTAGATAATTGGTGTTTATCTTTGGGCGAAATCGAATAATTAATCGACAAAACTGAATATGCACCACACAGATTTGCCAGGAAATGCTCTACTTCACCAGGCGCAGCAGCGAATTAAGCCGTATGTAAATCGCACCCCGTTGCTGCGAAGCGACTGGCTTAATGAGTGGGCTGGGGCTGAATTGTGGTTCAAATGCGAAAACCTTCAGCGGGTCGGAGCTTTTAAGCCACGCGGCGCATTCAATGCAACATTGCAATTATCTGCCGAAGAAAAGCACAGGGGTGTTGCCACGCACAGTTCCGGCAATCATGCGCAGGCGCTGGCCCTTGTTGCCAAAACCCTGGGAATACAGGCTCACATTGTAATGCCGGAGAACAGCCCGGCCAGTAAAATTGCCGGTGTGCGCGAATTGGGTGGAGAAATCACTTTTTGCGAGGCTACCGTGGAAGCCCGTGAAGCTGTTTTAAAAGATTTACTTGCGAAAACAGGAGCTACGTACATTCCTCCCTACGACCACATGGACATCATCATCGGGCAATCAACCGCGGCGCTTGAAATATTTGAGGATGTGCCCGGCGTAGAAAATGTTTTGGTTCCGCTGGGCGGTGGCGGCCTCTTGAGCGGAACGGCGCTGGCGGCCAAATACAACAACCCCGGTTGCAAGGTTTATGGGGCAGAACCATTGAATGTTAATGACGGCGAGCGCTCGTTGAAAAGTGGAACTTTGTGTACCAATCCACCTGGCTCGTTTACCGTGGCCGACGGATTGCGCACCAACCTGGGCGAGCTGCCCTTTGAAGTGATGAAGTTGTTGGTTCACGACGTGTTGACCGCGCGCGAAGAAACCATTGCCATGGCCATGGAGCTGATTTGGCGGCGACTGAAAGTGATTGTAGAGCCTTCAGGCGCGCTGGCACTGGCCGTGCTTCATGAGCACCGCGACCTGTTTAAAGGGCAAAGGGTGGCGTTGATTCTGTCGGGAGGAAATGTAGATTGGTCTGCTGTACCTTTCCTCAAATAAACAGTCTTGTTATGGATTGTAATACTTGAGGGCTTCAGGCATAAACGCCTCAATATCTCTGATGCGACGCTCATCGCTGGGGTGTGTACTGAGAAGTTCAGGGGGCTTTTGGCCACCTCCTAACTGGCTCATACGCGTCCAGAAATTCACAGCTTCACGAGGGTCGTAGCCGGCCATGGCCATAAACACCATTCCAAGTCTGTCGGCTTCACTTTCATGGTTTCGAGAAAAAGCAAGTGTTCCCAATCCTGAGCCAATTCCAAAGCTTTGCAGCAGAATGTCACGGGTCAACCCGGGTTTTTCACTGGTCAACACATCCAATGTCATACCGGCGCCATAAACCATCACAGCCTGGCTCATTCGCTCATTGCCATGACGGGCCACGGCGTGAGCAATTTCATGCCCCATTACCACTGCAATGCCCGTTTCGCCTTCACAAACAGGCAAAATACCTGTGTAGAAAACCACGCGACCTCCCGGCATACACCATGCATTTACGGTTGGGTCATCCACGGTGTTGAATGTCCACTCAAAACCCTCCACTCTTTTCTTCTGGTTGATTTTCTTCATGTATTGCTCAACCGATGCCGCAATTTTATCACCCACATCTCTCACCATCCTGGCGCGTGAGTCATGCATTCCCAACACATTTGCATCTCCCAGGAAATCCGAATAAGCCTGGAGGCTCATGGAAATCATGGTGCTTTCCGGGTAGAGATTCATTTGCCGACGGCCGCTGATGGGCACGGTGGTACAGCCCACAAACAGCGCTACGGTGAGCCATGTGGTAAATCGGTTGTATTTTTTCATGCGGATGGGATGGTTGGTTTCAGGCAATTTCAGCCGTAAGGCCTCGATCGAGCAAGGCTGTACACCTAGGCTCAAGCTCATCATAAGTACCTTTTTTAACAGAGCATTTACCATTGTGATGCACTATATAGGTACATTGCTCGGCTTGAATGGGATCATGATCGCAAATTTCAATGAGCGAGTCAATGACGTAATCAAAGGTGTGCACATCGTCGTTAAACAGAATGATTTCGTGACTGGCAACCAATTCCTCTACCAGAACCTCCTGCGCGCGTATATCCGTTTGTTGTGACATTTCCATCAATTCTTCTGCAAAGTTACAGAAATAGCAATTACTGTCCTGTAACTTCTCTCGCTTCATCCACTTTGAGCAGGAAACCCAAAGCCATTGCCCTGATGGTGCTTTCTGTAACGCCTCTTTCCATAAACGTATCTTTCAAGGCCTCGACTTCGGCGTAGCTTTTAGTAGGACGGCTCAGGTAGTGCAACTTGCCATTGGGAAGCTGTAATCTTGAAACGCCGGCATCTGGTAGCGCAAGTATGGCATCGGCAACTTCCTGGGGCATTTCGTTTCCATAGGAACCGAGATCCAGCAAAAAACGAATGTCGCGCGGCTGAAAGTCGTAAGCGCTTTCCAGCTGAAAACCATCCACCTGAGCTGGCGGTGTAGCAGATTCGCCAGGTGCAGGTTCGGGTTCAACCGATGTAGGCTCCACGGGCTCGGTTTGGGGCGTTTCAGCAGCTCGCGGTGTGCCTGCAAGCACATCTTCACCTTCGGCAGCGAGTAAGGCACGGGCTTCTGCCATGGTAATTCTGCGACCATCGTAGTAGGCCGTAATAAAAGCATCGCTCACTCCGGCATTCATCACCACCTGTCGCTGGCTTTGGGCAAGTTCCACACTCGGAAACATCCCTGAGGTGTAGCGGATATATCCGTTGTTGGTAAGCTCGCTGTTGAGCGGCATGATGTTGTTCAAAGCGTCGGACGATACAGGTTTGGAGTACACACCCACCTGCACGGTAAAGAACAATCCGCGGATGCGCTCAACCTGAGTTGCAGTTGCTGCATCCGGATCGCTGTAGTAATCTGTTCGAAGATCTGTGGCAGGAGCTGTTCGCGGTGCTTCTACAGGCTGCGCCGTTCTCCCTGACTCAGGAGTTGTTGTGGAAATTGTGCCCGGAGCTTCTGAAGCCTGTGTCGTTTCTGCAGGTGCCGAAGATGACACCGCTGGTGCAGGACTTGTTGTTCCTGCCACGCGCTGTTTTCCTGTGGCCTGAGCAATCGCATCGGCTGCCTGTGACTCATCGGGAATTCGGTTCAGCGCGATGCGCTCGCCGTTCAAATAGGCCACCACAAATGCGTCGTTGTATCCGCGATTTCGGATGTAGTCTCGTGCGCTCATGGCTCTGTTAAAGTCAGGAAAAAGTCCGGCAGTGTAGCGCGTAATTCCCTCGGCAACGCGGTCTGCTCTGATGGGCGAAAAACCGCTGAAGTGATCTTGCGGAATGGGATTTCGGAAAGCGCCCACCTGCACAGCAAATACCAGCCCCTCGGGCCAGGGGTTGTCAACCGGGATGGGGTTGGCAGTGGAGTACTGGGGCTGGGCGGTGGTTTCGAAACGCTGTGTGCTCACTCCCATCTGCAACTCGGGTATGGGCGCGTAGGCAGTTCGAGTAACGGGCGATTCCAAACGAGGCTCCGGTATTTCCATAGGACGGACTTGCTGAGGAGTTTCCGGTGCAGACGTTGTTGTAGCCGGCGAAGTATCGGCAATCGTTTCTGAGGGTTCTTCGTCTGCCTCAACGCTGGTCTGAGTTGCGCGTGGCTGTGGCACTTCTTCCGCCCTGCTTTCAGGTTCTGCATCCTGAATAACTTGTGCAGAGGGCTCTTGCACATCCGTTTGATCGACGCGGGGCTCTTGTGCAGCGGCTATCATGTCGGCTTCTTCCTGCACCAGGGATACCAACTCCCGCGATTGCGAAGGCTCCATTTTAGCAAGTACTTCATCTGCTTTGCTTCGCGAATCTTCGACTTCCTTGTTCAAGCGCGCAAGTTCATCGCGCAGTTGCTGGGCTTGTAAAAACAATGCACGGGCTTCATCTTGTAAACCGGTTGCCTTGCGAGATGCCTCTTCGCGCTCAGATTCATTATCTGCTTCATCGGCGCGGGCGGCCCACTCTTCAGACTCCACAAGTTTTCGCTCGGCATCATCCAATGCGGAGGAGGCCTCTACGGCGATGCGTTTTTTGTTCTGTTCGGCCTGGCGGGCCTGAGCCTGAAGGCTGAACCACTCCATCGCAACCGGGCTGGCTTCTACCCTTTCTATTTGCTCAGGGGTAAGACCGAAATCCTGTTGTACCACCGATCGCACCTCAGGCTCAAATGCCAAAATGGGCTCTTGCGCTGCTATTTGAACTGACCCTGTCTCCTCCGAAACTTCGCTTTCGTCGGCCTCAGCAGTTATGGCAAGCTCTGCCAGCGTTACCGATTGAATACTTTGACGCATGGTTTCGCCTGTAACAGCAATGGGCACTACGCGACTGGCTGATTCTTCCCATGCCATTTGACTTCCGGAATCAAGTTCATCCAAAACTGCATTCACACGGGCCAGCTTTTCGATGGCTTGGGCCTCGATGTAGAAAGCTTCTTTCATGCGCTGCATTCTCGCTGAGAAATTGCTCTCGCTGCGGGCTTCATTCCTTAATTCCGCAGCGCGTGCAAGAAGGGTTGCCGCGTCGTTCTGCTCTTGTTGCAAGCGCGAAACATCATCTTGCGTAATTCCTGACCAATTACGCGCCTCAAGTTGCTCCATCAAGTTGGAGTTCGACTCGCTGAAGTAGCTCCACTCCTGCTGATTAACCGAAGCAGCGCGCAATTGCATGGCTTCTTCGTCGCGAAGCAAATTGGTCAAGGCTTTCAGGCTTTCTTCATTCTCAATTTGGGTTCCCCGGCTTTCCACCAGTTGAATCACGCGATTGTGATGGCGCTGCAAATCTCCCGACATGCTTTCGAGTGCCAAAGAAGCTCCCAACGACTTGTATGACAAATCTTCCACATCACCGAAAACAATCAGTTCCTGCAAAGAAGCGAGGTAAGTTTCGGATGAACCCAGCCATTGCTGCACATTGCCCGCGTTGATTTCCGAGGCATCGGATACCTCCTCAACCGTCTCAGATTCATCGGCAACAAACTCTTCACCCGGCAATTGATCAGTGCTTTCACGACGTATTGCTTCCTCTGTAATCGGCATTTCTGTTTCGGTTGTACGCTCTTCAGGCAACGCAGCATCTGCTTGCTCAGGATTCACCACAGCTACATCGGCAGGGCTTTCTTCTTTAACCATTGCAGACGGTGTTGAGGCCCATTCTTCGTCGCTTTGCCGAAGCTGTTCTGCCGATGCAAAAAGCGATTCGTAGGCAATGGTCCGCTCTTGTTTCTGCAATTGTAATTCCTGGATAAGCTCCTGTTTTTGTTGACGCTCTGCACCATCATTTGCAGCATCCATTTCACCAACCAATTCCTCAATACGAGCTTCAATGCGATTCGCCACCCGCTGCTCCAATTGTGCTTTGCGAACCGTTTTGATGTACTCACTGTCCGTAGAAGTTGTAATGGCTTGATATTCATTTGCATAATCTGCATCCGCCTCGTTGATAATGATTTGGTGCTCTGCAACAAACTCTTCGTGACGAAGGGTTTGCAAGTTTTCTCTCTCGGCTTCCAACTCGTTGGCTTTGATAGCCCTTACCTGTTCCATCTGGCTTATGGCGCGGTCTATTTTCCTTCGCCCTGATTCATCGGTTGTTGAACGCAAGGCTTCCATTTCGGCAACCTTTTCGTCAATTTTCGAGATAAACTGCTCGCCCAGTTCAATTACTGCTTCGGTGCGCTCACTTTCAGCAAGACTGGTGGTTTGAATGCGCTGAACGGCTGTTTCATATGCCGGGTCTATGTCCTCATAGCCGATGGATTCAGGGATAGCAGCGATGGGATCCTCAGGAACGGAAACAGGCTCGGCTGCCGGGGATTCTTCTGTAGTTTCGTTGGAAAGTGCAGCAGGTTCCGAAGCAGCAATACCGCTGGTTTCAGAAGGGCGGGTTTCGGAAGCTTCAGTTTCCGTGCGCTCGGCCAAACCGGCGATTTCCATCATGATTTGGGCGCTGGTGGGTGCAGGCTGCCCAATGGCCGACGCGCGTTCTCTTTCGTAAGCAACCATCTCGTCGGTGAGTTCGCTTCTGATTTCTTTCAGTGCATCCAAACGTTGCGCCTGCTGCGGAGACATTTCCTCTTCCGGAATGGCGCGCATACTGTTGATTTCGCGCTCTACCTTCACCAGAAACCCGCGGTTTACATCTGCCATCCGAGCCATTTCCTCCGAAACATCAGAGGAGGTAGCGGCAATGTTCTCGCGTTTCTGATGGAAATCCGGGTCGAGCTCTGCATACACCGGATGCGCCTGGGCCACGGTTAAGCTGGGTCTGTCTCGTGGATCGGCAGACTGAGAAGACGCTGCCGGCTCAGCCGCGGTGATGCTGAAAGGAACAGCTTCTTCTCTTCCTATTTCAGCCAAAGATTTGCGGGCATCGTCAATTTCCTGCAGTTGTTTACCCTTGAGCTGCTGGAATTCTTCAATTTGTCTGTCAATCTCGTCGCGTTGTACACCTGCTTCGAGTGTGGCTCGCTCTTGCTCCAATTCGGCAATGTTTTGGCCAATTACCTCGATCCAGTCCTCGGCAGCCGCAATCTGCTCGCGTGCTTCCTCCTCCTTCATGGCTCTTACCGGCTCTGCACGCACCTGCGCTCCAAGATCGTAGGACGATACAAAGTCTTCGAACTCTTTGGTGCTTTCAAAAGCCTTGAGCGCAATGTTGGCATCGTCTTCCAAAATAGTTCGCACCACTTCCATGCTCAGGTCCATGTCGCTTGTCTGTTGCCGCACAGATTGAATGCGCCGGGTAACTTCCGCCACCTGGCCGGGTTCAAAGCTGCGCACTTTGTCGGCCGGGATATAGAGATCGGTGGCCTTTTGCTCAATTTTTCGGTAGAGCTCTGCTTGTTGCGCCAAACTTTCGGCACCTTGCTGTCCATCCTTAAGACTTCCGAAGAGGTTTTCAATCTGCCCTTGTACGTCGTTGAGGTCTTGTTCAAGAATATCAATTTCGCGTTGTATGGCCGGGCGGTCTTTTACTTTGGCAGACTCCATTTGCAAGCGGCGGTTTTTGATTCGCATCATCAATGATGCTTCATCATCGCGCAGTTCCTGGGCCATTCGCCCGGATATATCGGCAGATTTGCGCTCTTTCTGGGCTCTTTCGCGCAAGGCCAGGTATTCATCGGTTCCTTGTTTCTGTTCCTCATCCCGCGCTGTTTTGACCTCTTTCATGGCCGCTATCACAGCTTCGCGCTCACCGCTTTGCAAGGCATTTTCGAGTGCTTCGGCGCGCAACATGGCTCTTTGTTCTTCCTGCTCTACTTCTACCATGCGCTCGTTGAGTTGCCCTGCGAGCGCCAGTGCAACCTCCGACTCATTGGCCAGTTTGTTGGCTGCATGACGCGCGGCGGCTGCCTGCATGTAGTACCTGCTGCTCACCTCCTGGTCGCCCACTGCATCGGCGAGTCGCAGGAGATCACCTGCATCCCGTGCGGCTTTCGCTGCAGCTTCGCGTTTAGCTTCAGCAAGGGTATAAGCCACATCACGCTGGTTGCGAATGTTTTCTGTTTTAGCTTCAAGTTGCCGCTGGGCATCTCTGCTGATTTCCACTACTGCCTGATTGGATAGGCCTTCGGCAAATCCGGCCGCCTGGTAAAGGTTTTCGATTCCGGTTTCAGGCGTTTTTAAAACAGGTTTTTCTGCCACTGCCGTCGGGTCGTAGTTTACTTCGAGACCTGCACGGTACTTCAGCACATCGCGGGCAAGCGCAAACATATCTTCCTGCAAAGGACTGTCGAACAAATTCTTAATTACGAGCTGCTCATTGTTGTTCACAAGGAGTAGCTCAAGTTCTTGTCCGAAAGCAACGGCTGTGGGGTGGGCAGGCACCTCCACCAAGCCGTTGTGAGCGAGCTCACTACCCTGTGCATCCACGGTAAACCTGTACTTTCCGCTTCGAGGCAGGTCGATCATGTACTGTCCTGTGGTGGCGTCGGTTGCGAACTGCCCAACCTCACGCTGGGTAAGGGCATCGGTTACGGTTATTCGCGCCGACGGGGTGACACCGGGCACGTCGGGCTTGAAAGTTCCTTTGATGAATACAAGCTGTAGCGGATTGGCTGCAACCATCACCTTGTACACGTGCATCCGGCCCTGATCACTGCTTCGGGAGGATGAAAACCAAGCCATTTCGTGGTTGCGATCGGTGATATAGAGCATGTCATCGTCCGGCGTGTTGACTGCAAAATCGAGATTTTCCGGTTGCGTAAATTTATCTGTGGCCGGGTTGTAGGTACACTTAAAAATGTCATAACCTCCCATGCTCGAATGGCCTTCTGACGCGAAGTAAAAAGTCTCACCATCAGGATGCAGAAATGGAAAGTCATCATTGTAAGGCGTATTGATGCCCGTCATGGGAATGGGCTTGCTCCAGTTTCCGTTGGGAAGTCGGGATGCCCGGTAGATGTCTCGTCCGGTATCACCCTTCTTTCCATAGCTTGAGAAAAACACCGTAGAGGTATTGCCGGGGAAGTACATCAGGAAGCGCTCGCCTGTTTTGAGGTCGTAGGTGGTGAGCAGCTCCTCCGGGCAAACCAGAATGCGGCCGCCAATGGCTTCGAGGTCGTAGTTGCGAAAGAAATCTTTTTCGCTGGTTTCAACCTTGTTCAGAACGGTGATATCCTTGATGTTGGAGAGCAGATTTTGACCATTTTGGCATTGCGCAATGGCGAGGGTTACGTCAATCTTCCCCTTTCTGCGTCTGTCGGTTTTTTGCTCGTAGATTCGATACTGTTCAAGGGCCTCGGTAAACTGGTATGTCAGGTGGTAGGCCTTTCCGAGGAAAAAGTGAATCTCCGGAGGAATGCCTTCCTTGTCCATGGCAAAACGCAGGTGTTTAAAAGCCTTGTCCTTGTCTGCCGAACCATATACCAAACAGGCACCGAAACGATAGTTGAGGTCGGGGTTCGTAGGATTGAGACTCAGAAGCTGGGAGTAACTCGCCAGGGTTTCACCAAAGCGCTCTTGTTCGAACAATTCGTCTGCTTGTTTGCGAAGTTCTTCCGTAGGTGTTTTCTGAGCAAACAGTCCATTCCCTACCAGCAAAAACAGCGCAATGACTATCATTCTGCTTAGGTTGGCTGCAGTTTTCCGGCCCAATACCGAACGCCTTTCGCTTTGCCTTCTTTCCGGGTTTCTAGTCAAATCGTCGGATAAAATCGTTGCGGAGTTTCTTGGTTCCCAGCATGTAGGTGTAAGGATCTTTGCCTTTGCCACCTTCAGCTTTGCGTTTATCGTCCTTCACTTCTACAAGCATATTGTTAAAGTCATTGTCTGAGGAGAACACGCGCATCATGCCACGCTTGTAGGTAAAGAAGTACCAGTTGGCGTCGTCCAGTTCCAGGTAAATATGCAACTCATCGCCACCGCGTTTCTTCTCTATTTCTATGCGCCCTTTTACCTGGCGGAACACGTCTTTCTTGCCAATGTGGGCAATGCTGATAGGGCCTTCGCTTTGAAAAGCGCTCTCCAGATCGTTCCACTTCATTTTTACATTGGCGAGGTACAGTGTATGGGTCATTTCCTGGGGTAGTCGCTTGATTCCACCGCTGAGACTCAATTCAGTGATAATCTTATCAGATTTTTCCAATCCCATTACCTCACGAATGGATTTTTCGTAGTGGGTTTCGGCAATGTTTACCGGTTTTAAATCGGGGTAGCTGTTGATTTTCTCCTCCATCTTCTTCAAGGCATCCTCCAGAAAGTGGAAATTGATAATTAGCGTGGCCTCCATGCTGAAAGATTCGTCCTCCATGCTGTGACGGGCCTCACCCACGGGCTGGAAATGTACCTGACCGAAATCATTACCGAGATTGATGTTTCCATCGCCCACTACTGTGCACTTATCCACATTAAGGGCCACAAAGTTGCCCGGCAGTTTCCGCTCGCGCAGCTTTTCGCGGGAGCCCACCTGGTACTCACGTGCGTTTTTGTCGAAGAACAGAAATCCGCGCGCCGAAAGCACTTCCTCGTCGTCCATATCGTCTTTCACCGACAGGAAGGTAGAGTACAATCTGTAGGGCTGCGCGTTGACCATGGTTCCCACCCCTACCGGTTTTCCGGAGTAATCTACCAGCATGGTATCTACGGGAATCATTACCTCTTCCGGATTGATTTCGGACTCAAAATTCATATAGTTTCGCTCAATACCGGGGCAATTGTGCGAAATGCGGGTACTTCCTTTAAAGGTAAGGAACTTGTTGTTGGCCTCCATTCTGGTGCGGCCAATAAACTCAAAATTGGGGCTGAGCATAAACTGTGCATCCTCCAGCACCTGCCCTTCGGCAATGGTTTGCAGGGAGGTATCCACCTTCACCGAATGAAAGGCAATGACTTGCTCACGTTTGTTCTCATCCACGTAGGTGTATTCTGCATTACCCTTGTAGTCCCATCGGGATTTGATTTCAATCTTTGCATTGAACATGCGATGGTATTCTGTAATGTAGTTGGCCACGATACCAGCATTTTCAAGGGGCTCAATATGAGCCTTCTTAAAGATGCGCAGCTCGCCTCTATCGGGAATAATCTTGGCATCTGCTACACGGATGTGATCAATTTCCTTACAGTCAATAATGTTTTGCTTCAGGTCGTACACTGCCTTGGGGGCCATAAAGTTGAGTGAATCCTGATCGGGATGGGTGCTGTAAAAATTTGAGCGGCCGATGTCGAGTTCTGTATCAATCACAAAATCGGCTGCAACGGCTGAGCTCGAAGAGAGTTCAATACTGTTTTCATCCATAAACCACTTGAACTTGTCCATGTAGCATACGTACTGGTTAATGGGAAACTCTACAAAGGTATCGTCGCCGTTCGACTCAAATTCTGCCACCCGCTTATCAAACTGTACATCTGCCTTTACATTTTCGGTTCTGAAGGCCATTTCTGCGTCGTTCATTGCAGCCAGGCGGAAGTCGGCAGTATCTGAGGTAAACGAAATCTGGTTGAGATCCATTCGCTCTGATTCCAACTCTGCACCAGCAAAATCCATTTGTCCGCTGGCAGTCATTCCGGAGGGAGTAAGTTCGGTATAGCCCCGCACCAAATCTGATTGTTCATCAAAGAAGGTAATAGGCTCTTTCATGACGTCCAACCGCAACAGGTTTTTACCAGGGCTGTAAAACAGATCTGCTTCGGTGGCATGTGCTTCCGGCACCTGGGGTGGGCCTGCCTGAGCGAGGTTTTTAAAGTGCTTGGTGGTACCGCGGGTAGAATCCGGAAAAAAGATGAAGTTTTCAGAACTGGCTGTTGCGGTGAGGTACTCCATCTCACCTTCTCCTTGCAGTCCGCTGTAATTCAGTGTTATATTATCCTTGTATTTTCCTCTCGCACCGTAAAGCGGCAATCCGGCAGAGCCTGTTTGACGCACAAATCCCAGTGAGTAGTCGGGTTGTACACGCAATTGCTCTTCAATGTCGGGGAAAATATCAGCCGAAACAAGCGTTCCGTCAAAGAAAACCTGATCGGTATTGAAGTCATTCAGGCTGTCAATCACAAAAGGCTCTACCTGGAAGTAAAAGCGATCGCGGTTATATACTCCCTTCTGAATCTGTTTGTTATCGTAATAGACAAAGGGCTTTTTGGTGCAGTCGAAAATGGGATATTGCGGATAATCCGGTTGCACTCCACTCTTGTTGTAGGGGTTATCGATGGAGATCGTACCCTGTATTCCTTCGAGCACGTTTTTAACACGAACCAATCGCGGGCGCCCTCTGCGGGTGGTACTTTCGCGGTCCTCGAAACGCTCTACGTAAAAGCGGCATGAATCCACATTAATCAGGTCAATTTTAAAGTCGTCGTAAGTAAACTTGTACTCCTTTCCGAAGAATTCAAACTTTCCGGCGCGAATCATCCCTGCAAAATCAAAGTCGCGGTTTTTCTTGAGTAGCAATTCACCATTTTGCGGATAAATCACCACGTTTTGGCTGTCGCTCAAAAAGATGCGTTCTACACCTCTCAGGAGCATATCGTAGTTGAGAAGGTTGATGGATGCGTTATCCTCGCGTTCTGTCTGGGAGTTGAATACAATCACGTCGTAGTCCGTTCTGCCGCCACTGGCCAGGATGTAATTGTACAATCTTTCCTTCACTTTGATGTGTCGCCTTTCAATATCGTAATCAATAAATCCTTTGTTTCCGAGGTCAATAAGCAGAGGGATGATTTGCTCAGGGGGGAAGCGCATATCTGCGGCCAATCCCTCGATGTAGAACTCATTGGAATTGATAGACTGCGCGTATTTGCGGATACTAAACAAAGGGTGCATGGCCGACAATCCTGCCAGTGCGTCGTAGCGCTGCATCTGAAAGTAATTGTTTGATTCGAAAGCTGCGCGGTTTTGGGTAGATCCGGGCAGGTTTCCGAGGCGAATCAAAGGGTCGTCAATTTTCCAGTACAAGGCCTCAAAGTACATATCCACCTCGTGAAAACTATTGAAATACGGGCTTTTGCTTTGCCCTTCGTCCATGCGAATAAGACTCAGCATGCGCGTGTCTTTGATGAATTTGAAATTGAGCGAAGGGTGTGTAATGGAATCTTGATCGAGGAAGATGGTTACGGCAACGCGATCAGACACTATACGGTCGGGGCGAATGGTGAAATTGAGTGCGCGACTCTGCAGAAAAGCATATCCATCGCGGTAGATGGTGAGACTTGCCGGCTGATCGGGCGTACCGTAGCCCTGTAGTTTGCTGCCACGCATGGAAAAACCGCCTTCGTAATCTATATCCTTAGCTATATCGCGAATTTTCAGGCGCTTGTTATACGACTCGAAGGCGGGATAACTCGCCGTTTCTTCCTTTACACCTCCCAGCACTTTGTCTGACACAACGCCTTGCAGCGGGTAATCGAAAAAGGCATTGAAAAAGAGCACCGAATCCACGGAATAGGAAGATCCCTTGGTTCGTATTTCGTAACTACCCTCAATGATTCCGTAGGTTTCGTTGGGGTCGAGACCGGCACGCTCCCAGGTGATACGCCCGCCTTTGCCCACAAATTTATCCTGTGTTGGATAATAGACTCCGCTGGTTGCGTAAATCACCGAGCTGTCGTTTTTGGCGAGGCATCGCAAATCCATGGAGCGAAAAACCACTTTTGGGATGGAGTCAAATTCAAAGGTGTATCGGTCGTTACTGGCCTGCCAGGCGGTGGTAGTTGAGCGGTAAAAGGTATTGTCTTTGAAGATAGAAGCCGAATTTTCAACAAACTTCACCAGGTTCGATTTGCGGCGGTCTGAAACCAATTCTTCCATGATGGTGAGCCAGCCGTTAAAGCTTTCATCGCTTTGCCGGCTTTGGGTAAAGGCCACGAGTGAACTGAAGAAATCGCGGAATTCAGGATAGGCTCTCAATCGTTTTTTGAGCATCTCATCGCTGATTTTGTAGATGCGTTTCCGCGACGCGTCTGTAAACCGCTCGCTGTTCCATGCCGGGCCAAACTCCTCTTCAACAAAGGCTTTAGCGTCTTTTTTATTGGCCGCAGAGAGCAGGTTGTTCACATCTTGCAAGTAGCCTTCCTGCGTTGGTGTAAAATTGCGCATGGTTTGGGCGTGCAACTGAAGAATACATCCAGTTAGCAGCAACAACCCGGTCAGTCCCCACTTTTTCATACTTGCTTTTCGAATTGAAGCATGGCCCATTGGTTTCGCGAAGCCACGAGTGTTTGCCGCATCCCTGCAGAGGCAGCTTTGCGCACCAAATCAGGCACATCTGCCTCGTAAAACCCACTGATGATGAGTCTTCCACCGAGCTTCAAGTGCTTCGCATACTGTGCCATATCCTGCATGAGTACGTTTTTGTTGATATTCGCCAAGATAAAATGAAATGAGCGGTCTCCTATGCGGCGTACATCGCCTTTTTCAACAGTTATATTCACAGCTCCGTTCAGTTCAACATTTTCAAGTGCGTTTTCGTAGCACCAGTCGTCTATGTCAATGGCCACCACACTTGCAGCGCCCATTTTTGACGCGAGGATGGCCAGCACACCGGTTCCTGAGCCCATATCGAGCACATCCAAACCGCCAAGCTCCATACCGCGAAGGTTTTTCAGAATAAGCCATGTGGTTTCGTGATGCCCCGTACCAAACGACATTTTGGGCTGAATAATGAGCTCGAAAGGCAAATGAGCCGGTTCGTGAAATGGAGCTCTCACCCTGCAATCTTCGGTAACTTCAATGGGCTTGAAGTCAGATTCCCATACTGCATTCCAGTTTTGAGCAGGTATGTTTTCACTGCGGATACTGAAGCTAAAATCGCTACCGAGTTGTTTGATTAACAATTTCGTTTCCTGATCATTGTATTCTGCTTCCTGAATATATGCTTCAAGTCCGGCTTCGGTTTCAACGAAACTCTCAAAACCTGCTTCGGCAAGTTGTGCCATTACCAGTTCGCGGAAGGGCTCAACGGGATTCAGGGTGATATGCAGTGCAAGGTAGTCCATCAGTGTTGAAAAGAGTTTGCAATGGCCAAAAAATCAGGTGCATTCAACGAGGCGCCGCCGATTAGTCCACCGTCCACATCCTCACAGGCAAAGAGCTCTGCAGCGTTTTCGGGCTTGCAGGAACCACCGTAGAGAATGGAGGTGTTTTGCGCTGTTTCACTACCGAAAAGTTCTGCTAGCACCGAGCGGATAAAGGCGTGCATTTCCTGTGCCTGCGCGGTTGTGGCTGTTTTTCCTGTTCCGATGGCCCACACGGGCTCGTACGCGATAACAATCTGTTTCATCTGTTCATTGGACATTCCCCGAAGTGCTTCACGCAATTGTCGGGCCACGACTGCCTTTTCCTGACCTTTTTCGCGCTCATCCAAAGTCTCACCACAACACACAATGGCAGTCATTTCCTGTGCAACAACGGCCTCCGTTTTTCGGCGCACCACTTCATCGGTTTCGCCGAAAAGGCTTCTGCGCTCCGAATGACCTACAATGCAGTAGCCCACACCAAGGTTGGCCAGCATAGCTGCGCTCACCTCTCCGGTGTAAGCGCCGGAAGCTTCATGGTAGCAGTTTTGAGCGCCAACTTCTATTCTGCCCTCTCTCTGCCAGTCTGAGAGCGCCCACGCCGTGTAAATCAGCGGTGGACAAACAATCAGTGTAACACCCGAATGCTGCAATGTTTCTGTTTGCGGGCACAATTCCTGCACCAAAGCAGCTCCTTCTGCCGGCTGCAGGTTCATCTTCCAGTTTCCGGCTACAATATTTTTTCGCATGGTTTCGATTATTGAATTCTGACACGTGGGTCTAACCATCCGTAGATGATATCCACCACAATATTGATGACCACAAAGGTAGTGGCAATCACGATAACGCTTCCCATCACCACGGGCAGGTCTTCCTTGATCAATGCGTCGTAAATACGATATCCAAGTCCTTTCCAGGTGAATACAAATTCGATGAACACGGCTCCTGCCAGCAAATAGGCAAACCATCCCGATATGGCGGTAATCACAGGGTTCAGGGCGTTGCGCAAGGCGTGACCTACCACCACAGCATAGAAGGAAAGACCTTTGGAACGGGCCGTTCGCACAAAGTCTGCCGACAGCACCTCGAGCATAGAGCTGCGCGTAAGCTGCATAAAGATGGCCAGCGGACGAATGCCTAGAGTAAGGGCGGGTAGAATGAGGTTTTTGAGGTCGAGGTATTGCTCACCGGTGTAATCGTCGTAGGAATACAGCGAACCCGAGGCATTGAGGCCTGTGCCCGGCAACTGGATGTAGGCTTCGATCATCGGTACGAAATCACCACCGGCCAGCGCATTGAGCGTTTTACCCAGGAACCAGAGTGCAGCACCGGCAAAAAGCCCTTTGGCACCCCAGCGCCCAGCCACAAGCCAGGTCTGGTCTTTGTTGGGCAATAGTTTACGCCATGCTGCGATGCCTCCGACGAGCAATCCAATCAGCATGAGCAACACGGGCAAGGCCGGCAGCGACGTGGTGGTGTACCACAGCGTGGCGCCAATCCACGAAACGATGATGGCCATGAAAAACGATGGCCCTGACATTCCCAGCACGGCCAGCACAAAGAGCGACTGATCGAGGAATCCATCCTTCCGAACGGCTGCCAAAATCCCGATACCAATTCCCAGGATGATGGCCAGGGTAATGGCCGTAACCGCCAGCACCACAGTTCCGGGCATGGCCTCTGCAATGATATCGGCAACGGGCTGCTTGGTTTGATACGATCTGCGCAAATAAGGTGCTTTTAGAACGAGCGCGCGGTTTTCACCAAAAGTCACCAGGCGCGTGTAGCTGTATTTCTCATCACTGAGGTAAATGTGCGACTCCGGTCGGCTTGGGTTATGCAGCGACAAAGGCAGCAAATCGTTGATGTACAGCAAATACTGCTTACTTTTGGGTAAATCAAGACCCAGTTCTTTTTGAATGGCTGCGATGGATTCGGCCGTGGCGCGCTGCCCCAGCATCATGCGAGCAGGATCTCCAGGGGCGAGGTTGAAAATCACAAACACCAGCGAAACTACTCCGAAGAGCACCAGCAAGCCGTAGCCTAGTTTCCTGATGATGTATTGAAACACGTATTAGTTAATCAGGTAGTTGGCTTTAATATCGCGGTACTCGGGAAAATTGTTGTGGTGCCATTTACCCAAAATGGTTCCGTCTTTCATCAGCAACAAACCCGGATTGGAACGAATAATGGTCTTGAGGAAAATCTCATCTGCATTGTAATAAGGAAAAGGCGTTTGGTGCTCGTGCCTGAAATCATTCACCTTCGCCTCGCCGCTGGATGTAATTCCGAAGAAAGGAATACCGTCTGCATCGGACTGTTCCGCAAAAGCGTTGATGGTCTTTTGCACTTTGGCGTTGGAACCTTCCAGTTGGTAGGCAATCAGCAAGAATGAAAAGCCTTCTCGCTGAATAATTTCATCGCCAATATCAAAACCATCCTCGTCCATCACATTAAACACCGGAATGGGTGGTTCATAGCCTCTCTGCACCACAATTGATTCATCACTGGCCGATTGTACATCCCACTCATCCCACATTTTCTTTTCGAGGTATTCGGTGCTGAGGGCAGTGCGCGTTTCGCCGGTTTGCTTGTGCTTCAGGGTGTACACATTGGCGTACACAGTGGGCTTCAGTCCGAGCTCTTCGGCCGATTTCATTTGTTCCGGAATATTGTTGCCCACGGCGTAAGGGCGGTAATCCTTTACAGGAAGGTTTCGGTAGGTGTACATGGCAAAACCGAGCGCAAAGGCAACCATCACAGCGCCCATCACCCACTCCTTGTGAGGAGTTTTAAGGGCCTGCTTCATCACAACATAGGCCGCCATGCTGATCAAGGTGAACACCAGCGGGAACCACCATCCAAAAAGCCATCCACCAAAGAGCACCACAACCACAATGGAGGCCGCAAAGATACCTCCGTCTTCTCGCAGGTTGTTGAGCCGAATACGTCCGCTTTCAATAACCAGCACGATCACGAAAAAGAAGAGTGTGAGGTCTTTGTAGAACGACTCCCAGGGAGTGAGCGAGCGCCCCACAGAGCCGCGAAGTGCATCGCCAAAACAGCCGCAATCCGTTACACAGATCCTGTCGAAAGAGGCTCCTGCGTTGAGGGCTGCCGTTTGCGCATCGTTACAGGTTGCGGTGTACCACGTAAGCCATCCAAAGAAAACGGTCATCAGCAGGAGGGTAATATTTACCAGACGGGCTTTTGCGCCAAAGAGCACGGCCAGCCCCAACACCACCTCCACCACTGTAACGAGAATGGCCATGGGCAAGGCCCAATCGTGAAAAAGAGCCCAGAAACTTCCCAATGCCTGCTCGTCGAAGTACTCCTCAAGCTTGTAACTAAAACCCAGTGTATCATTGGCTTTGATAAGTCCGCTTACTACAAAGATGGAGCCTACCACTACCCTGCTCACATACACAGACCACGCAACGCCCTGGGGGCCAATCAGCATCAAACCACCGCCCAAAAGCGCGGCCACGGTAGCCATCCAGTACACGTTGAATTCATCGGGAGCGCTGGTGGTGAAACCCAGAATGAGCATCAGCAAACCGGCCAGCACCAAACCGAGCGAAGTGATTTTTTGAGTAAGCGTCAGGTTTTTCATGTCGTTTAGCTTTGTTGCACCGAAGTTAGGCAGGGTCAGGCAGAGGTGGCCCGAATTAACATTGTATTAACGTCCCTCTTCGGCTTCCATAATCATTGCAAATACTGCGTAATTCAGGATGTCGAGATAGTTGGCTTCGAGCCCTTCAGACACGATGGTTTTTCCGTCGTTGTCTTCAATTTGCTTTACGCGCAGCAACTTCATAAGAATCAAATCGGTGATGGACGATACGCGCATGGAGCGCCATGCTTCGCCGTAATCGTGGTTTTTTTGCTGCATCAAATCATGCGCATCCTCAATGATCACATTGTAAAATGTTTCGGCCTCTTCGGGCGATATTTTGAGGGGTTTGGATTCACCCACGCGCAGCTGAATCACTGCCATCACGCAGTAGTTGATGATTCCGATAAACTCATCGCGGATTCCCTCCTGCACCTTGCTCTTTCCTTTGAGCTGAATGGTGCGGATGCGGTTGGCTTTGATGTAGAGCTGATCGGTAAGTGAACTGGTTCGCAAAATGCGCCAGGCACTGCCGTAGTCTTTCATTTTCTGGAGAAAAAGCGAACGGCATTCGGCAACAACCTCGCGAAACTGCTCCGAAGTATTACTCATTATCTTTACGCTTGAATTCTGTGACATTTTCGCCGTGAAAGATACATCTTTTGACCCTCCACCGTCGGTATGTATTGAGGGGGTTCTCCTTGACTTTTCAACACCCCGCGTGATGGGCATTCTCAATGCCACACCCGACTCGTTTTACGAAGGAAGCCGCACACAGAGCCTGAACCATGCGGTGGAGAGAGCAGGAAGAATGTGGGAGCTGGGAGCTGATTTTATTGATATTGGAGGATATTCCACACGCCCGGGAGCGGAAGTTGTTCAGGAGGCCGAGGAACATCAACGGGTCATTCCATTGGTACGAAGCCTAAAGGACGCTTTTCCCGATATCCGGATATCTGTTGATACGTTCCGTGCTTCGGTTGCCGAAGCCGCTGTGGAAGCCGGCGCGGCGATGATCAACGATGTAAGCGGCGGTACACTCGACCACAAGATGTTTGAAACCGTAGCTCGACTGGGTGTTCCGTACGTACTCACCCATATGCGCGGCACGCCCCAAACCATGACAGGCCTCACAGAATACAAAGACCTGGGCGCTGACATCATACGCGATTTGTCGGCCAAGCTGCAGCAGCTTCGCGAATTGGGCGTGCACGACGTGCTGATTGACCCGGGGTTTGGGTTTGCCAAAACAGCCGCCCAGGGCTTCTACCTGCTTAAAAACCTGCATATCTTCAAGGTGTTGAAGTGCCCCTTGCTGGTTGGCGTTTCGAGGAAGTCTATGATCTGGCGCACCTTGGGCATCACACCGGAAGAATCTCTGAACGGTACCACTGTGCTGCATACGGTGGCGTTGATGCACGGGGCGCATGTGCTGCGTGTACACGATGCGAAGGAAGCGGCTGAAGCCATTCGGTTGCTTGCCGCATTGAATGAACAATGAAAAATCCGGCGATGCATCAACGCACAAATCTCGTTTCGCAGCATGGGGTCTATCATGGCGCAAATAACAGACCTTCGCCCTATGATTTAATAAGCGGCTCTGAACCATCATCGAAACTGGTGGTTTTTGCGCACGGCTACAAAGGTTTTAAGGATTGGGGGCCGTGGCATTTGCTGGCTCCCTTTTTTGTGGAGCATGGCTACGACTGGCTGGCTTTTAACTTTTCGCACAACGGTGGAACGGTGCAAAACCCCATTGACTTCCCGGATCTGGATGCATTTGCCGCCAATACCTACAGCAAGGAAGTGCTTGATTTGAGCTTACTGCTGGAAAAAGTCTTTTCCGGTGACATTTCGGGCCGGGCAAACCACCGTTGGAAGGAGGTGTATCTTATCGGACACAGTCGCGGCGGTGGAATCGTGACGCTGGTTGCGGGCCAGCTCCAGGACAAAATTGCGGGCATGGCAACCTGGGCAGCAGTGGCCGATTTCGGAGAGCGTTTCCCGGCAGATGTTTCCGCGTGGAAGGCTGAGGGCGTAATGTACGTTGCCAATGCGCGTACCGGCCAGCAATTGCCGCATCTCTTTTCCTTCTGGGAAGACTACCGGAAAAACCGCGTAAAACTGCACATCCTGAATGCCGCAAAGCGTTTCAACGGGCCGGTACTCGTTGCACATGGCTCCAAAGATGAAGCCGTGGATTTCAACAACGCCGCACGTTTGCACGCTGCCTTTCCGAATAGCTCACTATTACAGGTAGAGGGAGCCGGGCACACCTTTGGGGGGAAGCACCCCTGGGATTCGGGAGCATTGCCTGCTCCAATGCGGTTTATCGCTGAAGAGAGCGTGCGCTGCTGGAAGCAAAACGCCTAAAAATAAGCCGTTGGCCCATCGAGGTATCGCTTATCCGAGCCGAAAAGAGCCGCTCTACTGACGCACTACCCGCGTGGTGTACACCGCCCTTTGTGATTCAATCCTGATCAGGTACACTCCGGCTTTATCGGGCACCACAAAGGGGAAACGCCGGTTCACAATCATGGATTCGTTAAAGAGCATACGGCCCGATACATCGAACATGGTTACCTGCATGCGGTCGCTTTCCGGTACTTCGATGGTGATGAAACCATCGCTGGTGGGCGACGGAAATGCCTTCAATCGCTCTGTGGGCCTCGGTTGGCGGACGCTTGTTACGAAATCCACGATGGATGCCTCGTTGATCAGCTCGGGAGTGTGATCGGCACCTTCGAACATGTCGCGGAAAAGGTCAATCTCATCAGACTCAAAGTCGAACATCTCGTCCAGCCATTTTCTCGGCACCGCCTGGTAATATACCTTGGCCGACACATTGAGCGGGCCATCATAACCATTCAGCGGAATGTGGTAGTGAACATCATCCGTACCGCTGCCTTCTACCCCATCTATGTGGTTGAAGTTCTCATCGGTTAAAGCCAGACCGGCAATAAGAGTGGTATCGTAGGCGAAATGCGAAGTGGAGAAACCCACAGGCGTGAGCCGGTTGTCTTTGATGGGGAACGCGGCCCTGAGCAGCACGGTGGTCGGGTCGCCATTCACGTCGCCCATCACCATTTCGTAGATCTGCACTTTCGAAGGATGATTGATTACATCGTAATGCGGCTCGTAGTCTTCATCACGATCAATGATGTTGTAATCTTCGTCGAGCAAGCCCGAGGCGAAAAGTGTATCGCCCACTGCATCGGTCACCACAAATTCTATAAAGGCGAGCCTTGCCGGGTAACCCGACGGGAATTTATGTCCTGCTTTGTTGAAGAGGCGCACCCGGTACCGGGCGGTATCTGCCTCGATGCCCTCTGCGGTCAATTCCATATCGAGGGTGTGGTTCTGCAATAAATCGCGTGTGCGGGCAATCACCGTGTCGAAATGCGTTTCGTTGGCGGTGAGCATCAATTCGCTGATGTTATCTTTCAGCAGCTTGAGTATGAATGTATTTCCACCCACCATGTAGTGTAATCCGTATGGGCTCCGGCCTTCCAGAAAGCTGTATCCGGTTGAAAGGACAACATCATCTTCGATGCGCGGCAGGTGGCAGCTTTGGCAGCTTTGGTCATCAACGTAAATGGAGTTCACCCACTCGTGGTAGGTGGCTTGTTCAACAAAGTGATTACCGGTAAGCACGCCATTCAAATCAATGGTTTCGGTGACCAGCGTATGGCAACCCGCGCAGAAATCGCCGGTTTCCACATGCGGGCCGTACTGTGCATCGAAGCCTACCCAGGCCATCATGGGACTTCCAAAAATGGGCGGTGGCGCATCGTACGGACCGTAAAGCACATCGGTGGTGTACTTGAGTTTTCCTGAGAAAAGCAGGCCAATACTGTCCTGGCTTTGCTGGTGGCAGGCGGCACAACCCACCCCATCCATGGCCACCGGATCGAGCAGCATGTCGGAAATGCTGTAGTGGCTTTCGCCCATAAATTTGGAAGCATAGTGACCCTGGGGTGCGTGGCAGGAAGTGCACTTGTCTTCTATGGCGGCCTTGTGCATGGGGTTTACCATGATTTCGTGGCTCACCTTGGCGCGCCAAAATGGGTCGCGGGCGGAGTTGGCCATCATGGTTGCCCGCCAATCGTCCACTACGTTTACATCGTTTCCGTTTGCATCCACAGAGGCGAAACCTATTTCGTCAAACCCGTGACAACCTGCGCATTCTCCGGATGCTTTAAACAGACCATTTCCCCCGATGGGCAGGTCCATATTGGAGCGCAAGGCAAAATAGTCGAGCTCGTCTTTGGTGTGAAAGGCCTCAGCTTTTCCGGATGGCTGAATGTAGGTCATGGCAAGCACCACCACAACGATGGCGAAAAGCAGAACCGGAAAGCGGTGTTGATGAATAAAATGGCTCATACGCAGGATGGTTTCAAAACCAAAGGTACAAAACCCATAGCTGCCATGAACGATTCGGAAGACTGTATGCGAACAAAAATTCGCAGACGAATGGAATCCCGACTAATCGAAAAAGAAGAAGAAATACAATGCCGCGTGCGAAGGCTTCATGCTGTCGTAGAACCCGATGGTTGAGCGGGAGCTGTTCATCACCCTTCCGTCTTCGGCAAATCCGATGGTGGAGCGCGAGGAGTTCATCACACGCCCGTCTTCAATAAACCCAATGGTTGAGCGGGAGGAGTTCATCACGCGGCCGTTTTCAATAAAACCGATGGTTGAGCGCGAGGAATTCATTACGCGGCCATCCTCAATAAAGCCGATGGTTGACCGGGAGCTGTTCATCACCCGTCCGTTTTCGATAAAGCCTACGGTGGTGCGCGTGGAACCCATCAGGCGCTGTGCTTCAGCAGAAAAAGTAAACATACACAGAAAGGCGGCGAGAAAAAAGAGGCGGTATTTCATGGGGCGGAATTTGTGCTTTCGGAGGCATAATTTGTGCCAAAAATAGTGAGATTTAATGCTTGAGAAGCACATCGAAATCCATTGATTCGCATGCGTAATGTTGGCAGGTTGAAGGGTGAACGACAGCCCGGTTCATCGCACTTTTCAAAATAGATACCTTTATCCCCTTCCTATCATACCGATGCAAGACTATTCTTTTTTGTACGACAAAAGCATCATTCAAACCATAAGCCTTGTGGGAGGCATACAGGGCTTGATTCTCAGCGCCGTAGTACTCTTTTTTTATCCGCGTATTCACCGAAATTCCAACATACTCTTAAGTCTTTTTATTCTGTCGGTGTCGCTGGTACTGCTCGGCCCGCGGCTCAAAGGTCTTCATATCATCTGGCTGGTGAATGGGTTGCGCTTTACAACGCTCATGTTGCTTTACCTGTACATTCGAAGTCTCTATCGCTACATCAGTTGGAAATCCGAATGGTGGAATATACTGGTTCTCCTGCTTCACCTCGGACTGAGTTACCTTGAATGGCGCATAGGTTCACCCGGTTATCGTTTGGATTCCATCTATTCGGTGGCGATGACCAGTGCCGACCTGGCCACGATATTGTTCTATTTCATACTGTTGTTTAAAAACCTTGGGCAGTATAGAGCCAAAATAGAGAAACATTTCTCCACGATGCACCACATAGGGTACCACTTCTCTTATCAACTGGTTATCGGTTTTTTGGCTATCACAAGCTATCAACTTATGGTGTTTGTGTATTTCACCATCACGGCAAATTTCCAACATGGACCTGTGCTGGCTCTCGTGAACAACGGCCTGTTTATGGTCTTTTTGTACTTTATCACCATCCGTGGTAAGTTGTCGCCACTGATCTACAAATTGCGACGCATCGCAGACAACCGCACGCAGGCCCCGCAGTCTGACCCTGCCCTGGAACCTGTCATATCCAATGATTTGCAAGCCATTGCTGAAAGAGTAACCTTTTTGTTGAAAGAAGAGAAGGTATTCCTGAATCCTGAACTTACCCTTCGGGGTCTTGCGGAAAAATGTGACGAAAAATCTTACCTCGTGTCGCAGGCCATCAATCAATGTTTGGGAAAATCCTTTTTCGAGCTCATCAATTCTTACCGCGTGGAGGAAGCCCAGAGGCTGATGCTCGATTCGAAGCATGACCACTTGTCGCTATTGGGAGTGGGTTTTGAAGCAGGTTTCAACTCCAAAACCACGTTCAACACTACTTTTAAGCGAATCACAGGAATGACACCCAACGAGTTTAAAAAACAGCACCTTGGTTAAAGTAGAACCTTAGGTCGAACTTCTCAAACAGGTTCGGTTTTGCAAATCCGAACACGGGCGGCAATGCACCGTTGCACTTTTGTGGCGAATCTCAAAAATCGTTCGTTATGAAAAATGCAAACACATGGCTTTTCGCAGCCCTGGTAATTTTTACTCCGGTGTACCTGGCTGCCCAAGCCAACACCTTTCAAAATCTCCACGCATACCTTGAAGCACTTACTGAACAGGAAAAATTTTCAGGGGTAGTTCTGGTTCACAAAAATGAGGAGAATGTTTTTCACCGAAGCTATGGACTGGCCGACAGGGAGCGCGTATCACCCATGCAAACCGACCATGCTTTCCGTATCGGTTCGGTAACCAAGTCATTTACCGCATTGTTGATTGCACGGGAGGTAGAAAAGGGCAAACTGAGTTTGGAAACCACCGTGGCCGATTTCATTCCTGACTATCCGAGGGGCGATGAAATCAATCTGGTTCATTTACTTTCGCACACATCCGGAATAGCAAACTACTTTGCCATGCTAAACGAGGAGCTCTACGAGTCGCATCAACCATCGAACCTCATAGATTACAGCCGCAGCCACGACCTGCTTTTTGAACCCGGCGAAGGTTGGGATTACAGCAATACCAACTACGCCATACTGGGGTACATGCTGGAGCGCTTGCACAACAAACCGTACGACACCATTCTCAAGGAGCAGATTTTCACCCCCTGCAACATGCACAACTCAGGCATTGATGAGTCTGAAGTATCCGGAATGGCCAGGGGCTATGAAACGGGTAAAACGGGCGAATTGGAGCTCTCAGAGTTGGTACATCACAGCGTGTCGTACGCTGCCGGAAATATCATTTCCAATACAGAGGATATGCTCAGGTTTAGCAAGGCACTTGCAAATGACAAACTCATCAGCAAGGAATCATTCGCGACTTTTACCACACCGGTAAAAAACGGTTATGCCCTGGGGTTTATGTCGCATCACAACCACGGCCATCCATATATCGGTCACAATGGAGGCAACCACGGCTATCAGGCCAACTGGAAGTATTTTCCGAATGAGAACATGCACGTTGTTATTCTATGCAACTCATATTCTGCACCTTTCGGAGATATTGTGGCCACTGTGGCCGATATACTTTTTGACCAACCTTTTGAAATACCTGTTGCCCGACATGAGATTATTCTCTCACCGGAGCAACTGGCAGCATTTGAAGGCGCCTATCGCGTGTCGGACGACATGATTTTTGAAGTGAAAATCCGGGACAATCAACTCACTTTTCAGGCTACGGGCCAGGATGCCTACCCGATCTTTCCCTATGATCAACGCCATTTTTTTATCAAGGGCACTGATATAACAGTAGCATTTGAAGAAAACGGCAACAAGGAAATCACCGCCCTTGTGTGGACTCAAAGCGGTAACGCAAGTCGATTTGAAAAACTGGATAGCACAGAATAACCTCAAAACATTTTAATTGAAATGAAGAGCAAGGAGCAAAAACTACGGCAAATAGTACAGAACCTCACCTATCACAAGTTTGTACACGAGGCTTGTTTGCATCTCGAAAAGCTGGATGGCACGTCGTCACTTCGGTCATGTTTTGGCGATTTACCGGAGCATCGACCCTTTTATGTGGCAAGTATCAACAAGCTCTTTGTAGCCGCCTTGATTTTTAAACTGGTGGAAGAAGAAAAAATTCACCTTCACACTCCTATTCACCATGTGTTGCCCTCTGCCTTAACAGACGGCCTTCATGTGTACAACGGCACCGACTACAGCGATACCATTACCGTGAAGCAGCTGCTGTCGCACACCTCCGGACTTCGATGCTACCTGATTGATCGTCATCCCGATGGCACCACCATGATGAATCGGCTGCAACGAGGTGAAAACACAGCGTTGACCCTTGAAACGGCCGTAAAAAGAGTTCGGGCTATGCGTCCGGCTTTTGAACCCGGCAAATCAGGTAAGGCGCATTATAGCAATACCAACTATCACTTGCTGGCGGGGATTGCCGAAACGGTTACGGGTGTACCCATCGAAAAGCAAATGCAGGAAATGTTTGTGAAGCTGGGAATGCGCAGCACTTTTGTGATTGCTCCCAATGAAAAGCGCGACTATCACCCAGTGCGATTCAAAAACACCCGCCCTCCGCTTGACGCATTTTTTGGGGCATCACGCTACGATGTGGCTTCTACAACTCCCGATTTGATTCGTTTTTTGAGGGCCTATATCACCGGCGAGCTTTTTCCTGCGGACAAGGTGATGGAGGGGCAACAATGGAATCGGATTTTCTTTCCGTTTCACTACGGCACAGGATTACAGCGCTTCAGTATTCCGCGCTTTCTGTCTCCTTTCCAGGCAGTACCCGAAATGTGGGGGCACAGCGGTTCGGTAGGTTCGGCGTTGTTCTTTTTACCCCGGCACAACATTCTTGTGGCAGGAACCACCAACCAGCTTGCCACCCCGCAACGCATTTACAGAGGCATTATACAGGCTGTAAAGGTTTTTGAAGGCCCATAGTGCTGTTCTGCAAGGCGATTTTGTCCGTGAGTCAGAGACATCCGGGTTCAACAGGAATGCCAGACGTATTGGTGCAGTAAACGCTCTGCTCTTAAGCCCTCCCCCTCACTGTTTCACCCATTGCAAGGTATGGCGCTCACCGCCGGCATCATAAACTTCCAACAGGTACCAACCCGGACTCAGGGCAGAAACATCGAGATCTATTGCGGTTTGCGTGTTGCCGTTCTGTGTGTAAAGCTGTTGGCCCGATACGTTAAAGATGCGGTAGTGGCGTATTCCCTGCTCGTACTCCAGCCGCAGACTGTGTGTGGCGGGGTTTGGAAAGGCTTTGGGGCGGGGTGTTTGGATTTCTGCCACCGCTGTAAGTGCATCCATGTCAATCATCAACTCGCGGAAGGTTGAGCCGATGACTTGCTCGTTGCGGATTTCATCTACCCGGATCACCACCGTCCAGCGGCCCGGCAACACAGGCATGGTAAGCAATCCGGTTTGGGGATCTACAGAAACTCCAATGGGCAATACGCCACCGGGAGTAACGGCTGCCAGGCTGTACTCCAGCAAATCATCATCGGGATCAATGGCGGCAGCGTTGTGCGAAACCGTGTTGTTCTGTACACTGATGTCTCCGGGCCAGGCCTGGATAACAGCAGCGCTGTTCGGCCCGGCAACCGGCGAAAGGGTTAACTCAGCCATCAGCAATACTACGGTGTTTTGGGATTGCGGAATATTTTCAATTCCGGCCACGCGAAAGCTATCCACCACCTGAATCACGTAGGATCCGGGGCTCGGGTAGGTATAGCGCGCAGCGTAGGTCCAGCGCTTTACGCCGTTGGCAGACTCCCCTTCTACTCCATTGAGCCACATTTCCGGGACCTCCGAGCCGGGGTTCCACTGAATAGATGAGCGGTCTGTTTGTGAATCGGCCATCACATCCAGGTGAATTTCAAAGTCGTAGGTATTGCCGCTTACATGGCTGTAGTGAATTTCGCCGCCGCGGATATCCTGTGCCACAGCACCGGGTGCAAGCAAAACAACCAGCAGGCCCAGCAAATAGGTGCGTGTTTTCATAGGGTTGAAGATACAGAGAAAAAACAATCAGCGCTGCATGTAGGTCAACTCCTTCTAAATTGAGCCGCAAAGGTTATTACATCAATATGAACCGCGAATGGAATATGCAGAGCATACTTTCCGCGTTGACCAGGCAATTTGGCTATCCGTAGTAAAAGTGGAAATCGTAATTCCATTGGCCATCCAATTTTTCGATGTCGAAGCGATACCAAACAGCCTGGCTGATATTGATCATGATGTTGTGCTTCTTTGATCCGGACCCATGATAGAGCTCAAGAAAATAAGGCACGCCACTTTGCACCACTACATTACCACTTGTAAAGTCTAAGTTGGTAAAGACTTTTTCTGAGCCATCGGCCAGGTGCAGTGTGTAGGTTACCCCACAAGAGTTGCATTTGATAGAGCTTTGTAATTCGCGCAGAAAATCACCTGCAAACACAAA